>CAZDAF010000049.1:0-14131 GCA_964503115.1 uncultured bacterium | reverse complement strand
CGCAATTTTAAAGGCCCTTCAAGACAACTCTATCCAAACGCAAAATCCGGGTTTAATTTCCCCACCCCTTCATTTGCCATAGGGAGATTAGCGGGGTTGGGTGGCATGGGATGCCACTACTGACTTTTGTTTGCCGATTGAGTCGGAAATGTTTGCCTGATGACCTTCAGGGGCGTTTGTCGAGGAAGGTTGATTGATTTTTACAGATGGCGAGCACGGCCTGTTCGAGCAGGAAGGTGGGATCGCCCGCAGAGCGTTTGGCGCGCTCGTCGACGACGGCGAGGAGCCTGAACGCTCGCATAAGTTCCTTCGGCTTGAAATTAGCCTGATTTTTCATAGCGTTATACGCCACGAAGGGGTGCAGTTTCGGGAAAGCGGCCCCGGGAGCGTTTTCGAGTTCGGCGATGTGATCTTTTTTTGTTTTTTTCCCGACCCTCTTTTTTTTATTCTCACCGTTTTTCTCTTTCGCCTTCGTTATTTCCGGCCAAGCGCGTTTTTGGAAATCGCCGTAATTCATACGCGGGTTCCACAGACTTTCCGGCAATTCCCCTGCGTATCGAGTGGCCAGGAAGAGATTCCTTATCTGGTTGTGAATAATAGCTAAAAGCTCGAGCGGATGATGTCCCGCTCCCGTTAATTCATCTATCAACCTCAAAGACTCGGCGGCATTCCGACGCATGAGCGCATCGTTCAGTTGGAAGACGCTTTCTTCCTTTGTGCGCGGCACGACCGCCTCGACGTCTTCGGCGCGTATATACTTCGCATCGCCCACGAAAATCAGCAGCTTCTCGATTTCTCCGGTGGCGCGGCGCAAATCGAAGCCGGTCTTCAGTTCGAGCCGCCGCATCGCTTCGGAGTCTATTTTTTTGCCGGCCTTTGCGAGCATGTGATCGATCTCGCTTTTGAGCGAAGCGCGTCGCCGGTAATCCCCTTTGGGGGCGTCAAAGCTTATCGTTGCGCCGACCGCCGCAATCGACTTGTAAAAAGCGCTGCGGGTATTGGCCGATTTCGCCGTCAATACCAGCACCGCCGTTGAAGGATCCGTACGGATAAACTCCTGCAATTTGGCTCCCTCGTCGGCTTTCCTTGGCGACAAGCCTTGCTCGCGCGCATAATCCAGCAATTGGGTCATCCATTCGAAGTCTTTTTCATCGACTTCGATCTTTGCGGTATTCTTCCACTCTTCGGCGGATCTCGCTTCAGGCCCGCCGTCCGACAGGGCTTCGATGGGCCAATCGAGGTCGCCGAGTATGCCCATCATAATAGCGGCGCTACGGCGTTGTTTTCCTTCCGACCCGTCCCGCCATGCGATTTTAGCTTTCATGAAGGCCTCTTTGTGGCTGCTGCCCAGTCGGGCGCCTTCCACCACGACCACCTTACGGCCTCCGAACATCGACGTGGTGCGAAGGTGGTCGAGCACTTCTTCCCAAGCGACCTCGGCGCCGTCGAGCGTCACCAGATTTAACGCTCGATCCTGCTCGGGCACCAGCGCATCCACCAGCTCGCCAAGCGCCCTGTCGATGCGAAAATCCTCCTCGCCGTACAGAAGGTACGCACTGCGGATTTTACCCTTGCGGGCCTGGGCTATAAGTTTTTCCCAACTTTCCTTCAAGCGAAGCGCTCCGCCCTAATCCAGCTTGGGCTTGGCAATTCTGTATTTGTTTGGCAGGAGAAAATGCTTCAACGAAACATTTCGTGCGCTGAACCGTTGCAGCTCCCATCCGGTCTTTACGCCGGCGTAATTGAATTTCACTCTGAGCGGGATTCTTTCCGCAATAGCAATAACTTTCCATTTTTGCGGCTCGATTTCGGCCATCAATTCTACGAACTTCTTCCACCGCGCCGGTGGCTCGATGTCCGCAGCCACCCAGACCGTCGCAACTTTCTTCCTGCCTATAAGAATCTCGACCGTTTTCGCTTTATGACCATTTACGTCTTTGGACTGCACACGAAGGGAACGCGCATTGAGCCTGGCGGCGGCAATTTCCATGAGAGCTTTGCGGCCTTTGACATAAGAGCGGCGCTTTTCCAAAAGAGTTCCGGAATATTTATCGAGGCTACTCTCTATCTTCTTCAGCTTGGCGGCATCCTTTTTGTGTTGCTCGGCGTAAAGGCTCCGAAGTTCGTCCAAAGTCCCTTCGCTCAATGTTCTCCAACGGTAATTCGCCAGCCAGAAGCGTTCGTTATCCATGTTGAATATAAACATTTTAGAACCGCGAAGGTCGTAAAGTCTGACCAGGTTGGCCTTCATGGCAATGTTGATCCGGTCGGGAAAGGGATAAGCTTTTCCGCCCGGAGTGTACAAACTTTCTTTAATCGTCCACCATATCTCGAGTTCGGAAGGTCTTTCGCCGCTGCTCATTACGGCGGGCGCAAACAATAACAGCAGCAATGTCAAAGCGAAGATCGGTTTAAGACCATTTTTTAGTTGACATTTAACATATGAGGTCGGGTGCCACGGATACGCCGAAGGCTTATCCGTGCTATCGAACAGGCACGGACAAGCTGCGCGTGTCCGTGGCACCTTGGAGTGCGAGTATACTTTACAAATAGAAAATGGTTTAAGACGGCCGAGTTCGATATTGCCGCGCCCAGCCATCCAACCGAGCTTTTTTGTTGGTACCTCCATTTTATCAAGCCTCCATCCGGTTGAGGTTTCGTATTCCGAGCCTTATGTATATAACAGCGACCGCAATACCCGCTATGGTTATAATCCCCAGCGCCACCGCAAGCGACCACCACAGAAAATCGCTTACAGTCTGATTACGCAGTTGCGTCTGAAATATGGCCACCGTCGGCGTCACCAGCACCACCACCGATGCCGCAATAAAAACCATGGCCGCCACCATGTACACCACCCCGCCGTAGCTCACCGAAATTTGCGCCGCGTTATCGACGTGGAACCTGGGATGCATCGCGCCCATGCCCACGCCCATGCCGGTTATGCCTATCGTCATCACAAATATGCCCCATGCGCCCAAGACCGACATAAAAGGTGAAACATCGAGAAAGTAATTGGTAGCCCCGAGCAACAGCTCCGCGATAACGACCAGCGGCACGAAGCTTACAATAAATTTACTCAACATATACGGGCCCAATTCGAGCGGGGATGAGCGTATAACCCACCATGCACGGCCCTCGAGACTTACGGCGGGAAAAACGAATCGGACGGCCACGGCGCTCACTACGAAAGCCGCCAACCCCAGGTTCACGAAGCTGACGTAGTTTACCAGTTTAAACTGGTTCACCGGCAACATGCTCAACGGCAGCACACGGAAATTGAAAACGTAAACCACCATTATCGCCCCGAGCAGAAACAGTTGACTCCATTGAGTGGTGTCTCTGAAAAATGTTTTCGTGTCCTTGATGACCATCGCGCGCATATTATTAGGGAATATCTTCGAGCCCAATTCGACGAAACTGCCGAAAATGCCCGACCTGGTTATTCTTGCGCGGCGTCCTTCCTGGGCCTTGCTCCACCCGCCGCGGTATATCCACATTGCGAGCCATCCGGTTACTATCACAAGTGATGGGCCGGTCAGCACGAGCAGCGCCGTCGTCAATTGCGGCGCAGGCCTGCCGTGAAGCACCTCGATAAGCACTCGAGTCATCCACTCGCTGGGTAAAAAATCACCCGCCTGGAAGCGCATAACGTTTTCCCACAGAGTAACCCTCGCATCGGCCTTCACCAGCATTTCGGGGCGAAGCAGGCGAAACAGGAGAAAGAGTATCCCCATCATTATAATGGACAGCGCCGCCAGCAGGTCGCGGGCGCGCCGTGCGGGAAAAACTTTAACAAGCGTCATGGTCAACGCCGTCCCGAGTGCCGCAGGAATCAGCAAAAACGGAATAAGAACCGCCGGTATCCAGAGATAATAAGCCGCGCCGGCATGCCACGTAACGCCGAAAGCCAACAGCACCGGCATACCGAAAACCACGATCATCCACGAGCTCAGTACAATAGTCTCGACGAACTTCGCCCCGTAAACCGCCTCGAGGCTCACCGGAAGCGACAGCACCAGGTCGAGATCGTCCGACAGGAAATAGGTCGAAAGACTCGTTACGACATTCGAGAAAAGAAGTATCGAGAAGAAGGTCAAAAGTACCATGCTCATGAGCTTGAAATGTATAGCCTGCCAGAAATCGGGTATCTCCACCTGGACATGCACCAACACGCGGCGTGATACGAGAAATACGCCCACCCAGAAGGCGGCGCCCAAAAGCGCCATGCCTCGCATGCGCCATCTGTCCCTTTGGGAAAGTTTGCGGGTGGAATTTTGAGCGGCCCGAACCGCCTGGCCCAACAGGAGAGCTAATTCATCAAAAACCCCGAATGAAGACGATGCGGCCATTTTGCTACCGGCGGGGAAACCCCTATTGGCTCGGCGGTGGCGTGGGGGGGGCAGCGGAAGGTTCTTCAGAGTCGTTTCGACGCTTTTTTCGTTCCGCAGCCTTTTGTTTCCGGCGTATGGTGTGTTGTATTGCGTACCGGAGAGCTTTGCTGCGCTTGGCGCCCTGCAGGATGACCTTCAGATCCTCATACAAAGTGGGGTCCTTGATAAGCGCTCCGACCGTTCCTTCTCCTTCTTCGATGCTTTTCGCCACCCGGGCAAGGCTTTCACTGGCCGTCGCCAGATTATCGGCCATTTTCCCGACCTTTTTGGCCACTTCCTGATCCTGGATATCGCCCAAAACGTCTTTAATCTGCAAGCTGACCTGTTCGAGGTTTTTCGATATTTGCTTCAAGTCGGCCAGAACGCGCCCGACGTCGTCGCGGTAAATCAGGGAATGAACGCTTCCGGGCCCCTGGTTGATGCGCCGGATTATCCTGTTTATCTGCGAGATAGCTAACTCGATTTCATTAAATAAAGTCTCTTCCGTGATCAATTTTCCGAGGGAACCTTCCCCTCGTTTGATCTGTTCGGTAATTTCCGAAGCGTTTCGGATGGTGCTGGAAATCGATTCGATACCCTCTTCGTCGATTTTTTTAAGGATATTTTCCACCCCGCTGAGCAATCCTCCGAATTCTTTGCTTTTGATGTAATCCTCCGCCTCGATATGTCCTTCTACTGTCGGGTGACCGGCCTCGATGTTTATAATATTGTCACCGAGCAACCCGACGGTGCTTATTGTGGCGATGGCGTCTTTGCCGATGCGCGGCAAGTCGCTCCTGTTGACGATCATAGTAATGTATACCGTATTGTCGGTGATTTTTTCTGAAAAACGAATGCCGGTAATACGGCCTATTTTGACGTTATTGAGCTGAACGGCGGCGCCGTCGAAAAGCCCCACAGGCTGCTTGAATGTCGTATGTATATATACTGTCGGCTCGAACATCCCCAATTCGTTGGTGTAGTTCATGATGAAATACAGGAAAATGGTCAGCACGGTCACCACGAAGGTGCCGACTATAAGGTTCGATTTCCATTGTTCAATCATTTCCCTTCTCCTTCAGGGGACTTGCTCGCAAAGCCGCCCAACCGCTTATTTATCATCCCGGAAAAATAAGGTAACCACTCCTTATCTCTACCATAATCCTTACTCTTCCCCGCCGTTTTTGCTACTCCTCAATTTCAGGACCGTCCGCTCCCTCACGGAACCACGTCACCGGCCTGAACTCACGAGGCACGATTCCCTCCTGGTCGAAACTGGGATAGCCCAGAACCATGGAGGAGATGATGTGCCACGGGGGCGTAATGCCGAGCTTCTTTTTTAATTCCGGCAAATTTTCGAGAGCTGCGACGAAACCTACCCAGCACGCCTTGATCCCCAGCGAGTTGGCCACGAGATTCATGTTCTGGCCGCAGATGCCGATATTTATCTGGGGCGCCGGGATGGCCCGCTCATCTCCTAACAACAGTATTACCGCCGGGGCTTTCAACAAGGGTGGAAGATGTCTTCTAACTATGGCCCCTGAACCGCCGAGTATCTGCCTCGGGTCGAATATGCCGGGGCTGGGCGGAGGCCCTTCAACCATCGGCGTCAGCCCTTTGGCCATTTCATCGTTACCGTACATGGAGTAAAGCATGTTTATCAATCCCCAGATGCCCTCGTTTATCTCATCGATAAGCGCCTTGTTTGTGATAACGATGAATTTCCATGGCTGGCAATTCCCTGCGCTGGGCGCGAACCGACCCGCTTCGAGCACTCGCCGGATTAGAGATTCGGGAACGGGCTTATCGTCGAAGTTCCGGACGCTGCGCCGCTCGTAAATTGCCCGCTCGATGGCGTTCCACTCATCGGGGGCGCCGCCGGCGTCTTTGGGCTCGAGAGGCATTTTTGCAGGCAAGGGATGAGGATCGGTGACCCAATAGCCCTTGTCCACATGGTACGATTCGACGATGAAAATGGCATCCTCCGGGCAAGCTACCATGCAGTTGTAGCAACTGAAGCACTCATACTCATCCTTCATCCTGGGGATGCCGTCGGGGCCCTCCTCCCAGGCCTTGAAAGGGCAGTTTCGCATGCACAACCCGCATTGGGTGCATTTTTCCGCATCCACCTTCATAACGCCCATGTGCACGCCTTCGGGTCGTAAAACCGATTTAACATCATCCCACGGCATGGTTCTCTCCTCCCGTTTTGTCGTTTAAAAACGCCATGGACTATAAATCCTCCACGGCGGCCAGTGCGAGGACCTCATTAACCCCGTCCTCGACCATGGACGCACGGGCGTCTCGGAATATTTTCTCGACCGGGTACTCTTTTGCCAGGCCGTTTCCGCCGAATATCTGAATGGCTTCGCTGGCGACTTCGAACGCGGTCTCAGTGGCCAGAATCTTGGAAGCTATGGAATGCATCCCGGAACCCATGGGTCTGTTGGTAAAGTTATATAACGATACGCGTCGAGCAAAGGCGCGCGCGGATTCCACCTTTCTGAACATCTTAAAAAGCTTCAATCTGACAGTTTGATGCTCGATGATGGGCACACCGCCCTGGATTCGTTCCCTGGCGTAGTTGAGCGCTTCGTCCAACGCCGCTTGAGCTACACCTACGAACACCAGTCCCATGCCGCCGTTGGCCGTCGAGAGGATCATTTTAGCTATACTTGTCATAAGCTCGGGATTTGGGATAAGCATCCATTTCTTGGGTATCTTTACTTCCTCGAAAATGATTTCTCCCTGGTTCAACGGGCGCTGCCCCATCTTGTTCAGCGGTTTGCCTCGAGATATGCCGGGCAGGTCCAGAGGAATGACGGCAAGCCCGGAACCCTGCATCCCCTTGGAGGGGTCCAGACCGATGTGGAGCGAAGCGTGGGTGGCGATGGTGCCGTTACTGACCCAGGCAGCTTTCCTGCCGTTGAGGATATACTCGTCGCCCACCAGTTCCGCTTTGAGCGACGGAGCTATTTTCGGGTCGTTGGAACCGGGCATGGAAGCAAGTATCCAGTCCGATCCGTGGTCCGGTTCGGTGATCGCCCAGCATCCGATCATTTCGCCCTTGGTGTCCGCGCAGTACGCTTTCACCAGGTCCTTCATCTCCGGTTCGGCGCTCAATGCGGCGATGTTAAAAGGAAAACCCGAAACGCCCAGGCTGACCGTCAGGCCGCCATCGGCATGCCCCAGTTCCTCGACCAGCAAGGGCCCCATTTTGGGGTCCAGGTCTTCCTGCATGCCGCCGAACTCCTTCAAAAAGCCCATACTGTGAAAACCCAGTTCGCGGTATTGTTTTATTACATCCCACAGTATGGAGCCTTCCGCGATAACTTCCTGTGGATCGCCCAGTTTGTCCAACTCGATGCCCGCCGGACGCATGACTTCCCTGCCAAACTTTCTTGCCGTCTCAAGCATGGCCTTCGCATCAGCGGAAAGATCGACATCCAATTCCATGTATCCCATGTTTTCCTCCTTTTGCCGTAGTTGGCGGTGTTATTCCCGGTTTCTCGAATTTTAAATGTCGTCCATGGGCAAGGTGCCCGCTATAAACTCGCGTATAATGTCATCATCGGAATTGCGCATCTCCTCGACCGTTCCCACACCGATTATCTTCCCTTTCCAAATCATCGCAATTCGATCCGCAAACTCGAAGATACTCTCCATATCATGAGTGACGCCGATACTGGTGACGCCCAACTTTTCCTGTAGATATCGAATCATATTGTTAATGCGGCGCACATTGGTCGGGTCAAGCCCCGTGGTAGGCTCGTCATAAATAATTATCTTGGGATCGGTGGCTATGGCGCGGGCAAGCCCGACGCGCTTTTTCATACCGCCGGACAGCTCTTCCGGCATCAACTTAGCCACCGCCGGGTCGCCCAAACCGACCAGTTTCAGTTTCTCCGTGACGCGCCGCTCGATTTCTTCATTATCGAGCTTGAAATGTTCCCGGAGAGAGTAGGCGATATTTTCTTTAACGTTAAGCGAATCGAACAGGGCAGCGCCCTGGAAAAGGAACCCCACGTCCTTGCGGATATCGAGCAGTTCCTTTTCCCTCATTCGAGTGACGTCCTTCCCCTCGACGATAACCCGCCCTTGATCCGGATACATGAGGCCGGTGAGCTCCTTGAGCAGAACGGTCTTGCCCTGGCCGGAACCGCCGATAAGGGCTATGGTTTCCCCCCGGTATATAGCCAGGTTTATCCCTTTGTGGACGTAATTTTTCCCGAAGGACTTGTGCACGTCCTTGAACTCGATGATGGGTTCTTTATCGTTATCCGGCGCGCCCATGGTTTAACTCATCAGGAAGAAGAAAAACTTCGTCAGAAAAAAGTCGCTTATCAGGATGGTGACCATGATGATAACGACGGTGGCGGTGGTGCTTTTACCGAGCCCTTCGGTTCCTCCGGTGGTGTTCAGGCCCTGGTAACATCCGATGATGGCGATGAAGTATCCGAAAAAGAACGTCTTGCCCCATCCTGAAAAGATGTCCTTGTAATCCAGATAATTTTTTACATTGTTCATAAAAAATTGCGGATCCTGATGTGTGGTCACCACTGCGGTTATAAGGCCTCCCGTTATACCGAGAACGTCGGCCAGCATGGTGGTGAGAGGAAAAATAAAGAAGGTGCAGGCTATAACCCGAGGAGCGACCAGCTTGCGCAATGGATTGGCGCCGAGCGAGCGCATGGCGTCTATCTGCTCCGCCAGCACCATCGATCCCAATTCGGCGGAGATCCCCGCCGCAACGCGACCTCCCACCAGAAGCGCCATCAACACGGGGCTCAGCCAGCGCACCAGCGCAATTCCCAGCAGAGCACCGACAAACGTCTTGGCGCCGAAAGTCGCCAGAGAGTAACTCAACTGAAGCACCATGACGCCGCCGATAAACATCGATGCGATTATCGCTATGGGCAGACCTCGAACACCAAGATAATCAATTTGCTTGATTATCTCCCGCCAGTCGTAAGGCGGCTTCAGGTAAGCGATGACGGTATTCCAGGTCATGATGCTAAGTCCCCCGACGTAGGAGATAAAACTCTGCACCGGAGTACCGACAACCGTCAGAAACCGCAGGAATGCGTTGGGTTTTTTCCCCGCCTCTTCCGCCACCCGTAACTCCTATCTCATTGCATAGCCCGAAACTCGCGCGCGAATTCCTCGAAAGCAGCCAGTCCCGTATCGAATTGTTCCGGCAAGGCAAAGTACACAATGTCGTAAATGCACCGGTTGGTCTTGAAAGTGTAAGCCTTTACCTTAAGCGGCGTTCCTTCCAGAGTGCATTCCATGATTATGTAATGAGCCTCCATGCCCGATATGCCGGCGGCGCCTCGCTCGATTATACGCCTGTTTTTAAAACCGATAAAGAGGTTACGCGCCAGCGCCGACGGCGGCGCGCTGAGATAACGGTCGCAAGTGGTGTAGACCGTTATGCCCATCGGAGGCGAATCCTTGCGGAAAAGCAAAGTGCCGTCTTCGCCTCGCAAAGGCGTCCACTCGGCCGGCGGCGGAGTAAAATCAAAACGCGCCGGACTCGATTTCGGACACGCCGAAACAACCATTGCAATAAAAATTACAAAAATTGCACCGGCTATTATCCTTATATTAACCACTATTTCCTTCCTATTCTCAAATATATCACTCCAAACCGACAGGGGGGTGGCCGGGACAGTTCCGCTGTCCGGGCTGCGCAGCAGCAAGAGGCATCTCATACCCCCGGATTCCAGCCGCATGCTTTTGTATACTCTCCGTCCGGTCACTATTTTCAGTCACACTTCCCCCCAGACCTCTTGTATCTCGACCCGGACAATCACGCCAAGGCGTGATCCGGGCCACCCGATTGTCTCCTACGCTTTATTTCATCTTTCACACTTCAATTTCACATTTTCAGGATTTTGATAACCTGCTCGATGTTTTCGCCGCCGGTGAGGGAGAGGAATATATCTTCGAGCTTCCCGTCGTCAGTGTCGGCCATTTTCCGAAGCTCCTCCATAGCGCCCTCTGCAATTAGGTGCCCTTGTTGTATAATGCCGATCCGGTCGCTTGTTTCCTGCGCGATTTCGAGCGTGTGCGTGCTCATAAGTATAGTGCAACCGTTTGTCGCCATTCTGCGGAAAGTCTCCTTTATCAACCTTGCCCCACGCGGATCCAGCCCCACCATCGGCTCGTCCACGATGAGCACCTTCGGCTTGTGCAAAAGCGCGCCGGCAAAGCTCAATCGCTGCTTCATGCCGTGGCTGAAGCCTTCCACCAGTTCTCCCGTCCAATCGGTAAGATCGAAGAAATCGAGCAATTCCGCTATCCTGCGCTCCGCCTCGTCCCTTCCGATACCGTGAATTCCGGCGAGAAACCGCAAAAACTCCGCCGCAGTCAGTTTCTCGTACAGAAACGGTCTGTCCGGCACGAACCCCAAAATCGCCTTGGCGTTCATCGCTTCCGATTCTATGTCGTATCCACCGATGCGCACCTTCCCCCGAGTGGGTTCGACCAATCCCATAAGCATTCGTAACGTGGTGGTTTTTCCCGCGCCGTTCGGCCCCAAAAAGCCGTAAACCTCACCTTTTTTTATGGACAAATCGAGGCCGTCCACCGCCCGGTGCGGCCCGTAGAATTTCACGAGCCCCTTCGCCTCGATCATCATTTCAGCGCCGGTTTGTGTCGCTTCATCCAATTGACATCACCTGTATTCGATAACGTCGATTTTCAACTTGCCCATAAATCTCATAATATTTGCCTGATCCTTAAGTGCGCCGACCACTAGCCTCAAGTGAGTCGCGTCGGCCGGAAACTGCCCGAAGGTGGGATCTACGGGCGTCCAGCCGGGCTCTTTTCCCAACCACACTTCGGGCCATGCATGGTAGTAGAAAGCGGCGTTAAGGTAAACCACCCCTACCACCGTGCGGGCGGGCAATCCCAGCGCCCGGGCCATCGCTACGAAAAGCTGCGTATGCTCGTTGCAGTCGCCCTTGCGCACATCGAGCACTTCCCGCGCCGAAGGTATTGTAAGCGCCGCGGACTTTTCGAGGTTGGTAAAGACCCAGCGGTTGATGTTCCGCGCCGCCGCCACCGAATTGGTCGCGCCGCCCCCGGCTTTCCGGGCCGCCGCTATTATATCGGGATCGTCGCTCTGTATCAAATCCTCGGGCGACCGCTCGGCCTCGCGATCCGGATCATCGTCCGGTAATCGGTACCCTTTTCCCGGAGCCGGTATCTCGACCTCGAGCACCGCGCCTTCGAGTCGCTGATGACCGCCGTCGATGTCCAGACCTTCGAGGTCTTTCACGCCGCGTAAACGGACATTTAAATATTTCAAACCGCGCGGGTCGGGTATGAGCATATTGACGGGCACCGCCGACGCGGCCACGACGTCGATTTTGCCGGCATCCTCGAGTTGAAGCGCCTCCGCCTTGCTTACCAGCACAACACTCAAACCCAACGGAGCGTCGCTCTTAATCGTACGGCCCTTATCGTCCAGCCAGCTGTACATCTCCATTCCAAGATATACGATTCGCACCACATGCGTATCATAAGATTTCGACCCAGCCTGAATTGTCTCATTCCGTACGACTTCCGCCTCGACGCCGTCGGCGCGCTGTGTAATCGGGTCGAACACGGGAACTCGAAACTTCTGCCCTACCTCGAGACCCTCTCGGGCCGCTTTCCGGCCGACCATGTCCATAAGCGACGGTGGCTCATTAAGCTTCATCTTGCGCTCGACCGGCTTGGAGTCTTTGGGAGATCGCAGCCGGTAGGTAAGCATGCGGCCGTCTATTTCCCCTTCCAGGAGCATGTTTTGAAACTCGCTCGAAAAGTCCAATTTGAATTTACGTAAGCGGAAACCGGGATCCACTTCCGCTTCGAGGTTCATTTTCGCCTTTTGCATCACTCCCATCGCGAGGAGTTTGAACATAGACATGGAGTTTAAAAGGTATCCGTCGGGCAATACATCGTATGAGTTATGAATCCAGCCCGCCTTTTTGCCCTTGAAGAGTACGCTGTACCATTCCTCTTCGAGCCACTCCGCCGACAACAACTCCGACGCCGGCATGGGGCGATTCACATAGTTGCGCCATACGTACACCCCCACCAGCACCAACCATACCGACACCACGGCGAGTGCTAAAAATTTCCCAAATGAAACGCGAGAAGATACCATTTTGAACAAGAGCTAAAGTAGTCTATCAAACCTGAAGCCGCAAGGCGCAGTAAACAAGGAAATATCCGTGAAATCAAGTGCTCGCTTCAACCCACAGGGAGATAATATTTATGCCGGAAAAAGCGCCGCTATTCCCCGCTGCTTCTCCACCTCTTGAGCTTTGGAACGAACGATTTTGCAGCTTCCATGGCCTGCGCTTCGGGCATATCCATTTTCTTCGCCATGATGTCCGCCACTTTATCAACCATCTGTTCCATGGTAATTTGCGGTTCGGTGAAATTCCCGTCCTTGTAGCACGATTGGCAGTAGAGGCGGCTTTTACTCCCGTCGGCGTTTGTTCCGAAAGTTTCCGGAGCGCCCAGGCGCATACCGCAGCTTTGGCAAAAAGCTCCCGCCGGCGGTTCCATCCCTCGCGAAGCGACTTTTTCACGTTCAAGTTGTTCCTTGATAACAAGCCTGCTTTCGTTCACTGCGGCATACATCCAAATGGCCGCGCACCACCCCCAAATGGTGTTGAAAAACAGGACGAAAAACGGCGTTGTGTAACCCAACTTCAGGCCGAAATACTTATATCCGTCTGCCGGGTAGAAGTATAAAAGCTGCGCAAGCGTCGGGGCCAGGCCGACGACAAATCCCCAAAACAACACCCATTTCCAACTTAAGCGGCCGGAAATCTTGATAAAAAGAAATATCAACGCCCACAGCGCCCCCCACATAAGTTGCTGATACAGCCACGGCGCCGTCAGGCGAGGGGAGATACGCGCCCCCAGGGCCATTGTGATACCCAAAGAGCCCATTCCCCAAATGAAAAGACTTTTCACAAACGCTCCAAACGCCCCACCGGCCAAACATGCCGACATTTTGGTTAAAGCTTTCATCTATGCACCTGCTCCGCCCGAGTTTTGAGCGCCTTGTTCATTTCCTCGAAAGGTTGCCGCACGGGTCCCTCCAACCTTTTCCTGACCAACGGTATGAGTAAACCATAGAAAATCATATCATGCACTAAACGAACCTCGTTTCGCCGGTTTTCTTCGATGATGAAAAAATGCTCGCTTTCAAACAACCTGGGAATCCCCGGCTGTCCCAACCAGCGCAGTTCACGGCTCGGTTCGACCACCAGCAGCTTCGGTCGAAAAGTCGTTCCCTTTCTGCCGGAAGGCGCGAAGTATAATTCGAGCCGCTCCCCGGCCCTGGCCTCACCGCTCGCCCGCCGGATCATGGGGTTCCATTCGGGATAGGATGAAAAATCGGTAAGTACCTCCCATACCCGCTCGGCGGAGGCGCTGATTTCGAGTTCCGTGTGGATTTCTTCTTTAAACATTTTTGACACTTCTCGATCTTTTTTTAAAAACGAAAGTAATTTCAAAATGAGTAATTAGCAATTTGCATTGTAATAAAATGGTTACCAACCTTATTTAATCTTGGGTGGATATACCGCTCTTTATTTTCCGAATGAGTTGATTCATTTTCTCCCTTTTTTCAGGAGTCATATCGGAAAATTTTTCTCCGGCTTCATCAATCACCTTCAATGCAACTTCTCTCTCACCGGCCCGGGCCATAGTATGAGCTTTAATGAAGTAATATTCGATCCGGTCCGAAT
>CAZDAF010000048.1:0-14328 GCA_964503115.1 uncultured bacterium | reverse complement strand
AGGGAAGATTTTCCCATCACCCGCGCACAGAATCATTTCCACGACCCGACGACGCGAGGTGTTCAAAATGAAGCGTAGCAAATCAAGCTTGGTTATTTTCGCGGTATGTGGTTTATTTTTGTTGTTTTGTGGCGTTTGTTGTTGGCCTGGCCAGTTGTTTATAACGTTTTTCACGGAGAAAAATGAACAGAGGGATAAGGTTTCTTACCGTACCTGCACCGGCGTGGTTCTTGACGCCGAAACTCGCAAGCCTATTGCGGGGGCGCAAATTATGGCGAGAGTCGATTGTGGCAGCCTCGGTTTTGAAACGAGGTACAAGTCTAAGTATAGATTCAGGCAGACAAATGAGAAAGGCAGGTACCGAATACCGAGAATATCGTGTTATGGGTTTTTTCTGGTGGAATCGGACTTCGAACTGACTATCTACAAGACCGGATATGTCGCTTACAACAGCAGAAGCATATTCAAGGACGGCCCACGTAAAGATTTCAAAAACAAAGATAACACCGTCCTCCTCGAAAAATGGGACGATAAGAAGTTCACGATGCAGGATCATGTGGAGCATATGGGATTGGTTGGATGCTATCCAATAATAGATGAAAAAAGTGACGAGTCAATAAGCTTCTGTCGTGAGGCAAAGGAAGAAATGATCATAGCATGTATGTACTATTATGAATGGAGGACAAAATCCCGGGAAATGTGTGAGGAGGCAATTGGCGAACGATTAAGATAACGGAGGAATGTTATGAAAAAGTCACTTATTGTCGTTACACTAATTCTCTCACTTCTGATTTTTCCAGAATATGCGCTTTCCTGGAGTAGCGATACCCATAAAGCTATTACGGAACAGGTGGAAAAGCAATCTGGCATACTGGATCAATTTTTAGTAAAACTTGGATTTTCTAAAGGTGCGGTAGAAACTAAATTCAAACTCTCATCAAGCTATCCTGCGCCGATGAGGATATGGAAAACCACCAGACCCGCTCTTGATTGGTTGTTAAAAGGATCAGTGAGGGAAGATTTTCCCATCACCCGCGCACAGAATCATTTCCACGACCCGACGACGCTGGAGGGGTTGAGCTAAGGGTACCCGATCGACAATGACAAAGATGTTTCTCTTGTCTTCCCCATACACTTTCATAAACCACAAAGCGACAAAACAAAAGAAAAAATGAAAACTTTGTGTTTCTTCGTGTCTTTGTGGTAGAGAAAAACGACCTCACCCGGGCGGCATGATTTTTATTTCTACGGTATCGCTTCTGCCGGAGGCGTCGATAACGCGCACTTCGTGTTTGCCGGGGCTGGGCGGCAACCACACTCGCTCGTGAGGCGCGCTCGAAGCGAGGAACCTGCCGTCTACAAACCAGAACAACTCGCCCACATCGGCGCCCGCTTCGGCTTCGAGCGGAATTTCCTGCTGATCGGCCTTGAGGCCGGGAATCAGGAAGAAAACCGCGTTATGTTTTGGAGAGAGTATCTTGAGGCCGGAGCTTCGGCTCACATGAGGGCATGTCGGCAAGAGCGTCGGCGGCGCGGGCGCATCGAGCTTGATGTCGCCTATCCATCGCCGTACCGAGGCGGGCAGAACGGTGAAAACCTGCAATTCGGCATCCCGCCCCTCACGGCAAAGCGGGTTGAGACGGTGCCCGGTCTTCTTATCCACCCAGTATTCGACGTGATACGGACACAGCCCGGTCGGCAACTTCGTCCGAAGCGCGAGCACGGTTTTGCGATGCGGGCAATGTTTATTGGCGATTCGGCCCGAAAAGGCGCAAACTTCCACCGGTATCAAGTCCGAAGTGGGCCGATCCGGCTCGGCCGATCCGCCGTCCTGCGGCAGCCCTTCGATGATGTCGAACAATATCGGCCCCGCCCGCCGGCTGCCCACCAGGTATCGGTTGGGTTTTGAATCGAAGTTGCCCACCCACACCCCTGCGGTGTATCGCAGGTTCCCGCCCAGCGCCCAGGCGTCACGGTGGTGGGTGCTGGTGCCCGTTTTCCAGAAAACATGCGCCACCGGCGGTGAAGCGCGCCTCCGGTCGGGAAAATCGGGCCTGTCCCTTATTTCGAGAGCTTGCCTGGTGAGGTAAGCCGCTCCGGGAGATATCAATTGCCTCGGAACCGATTTTTCCTCGAGCGTCCATGCGAGCCGGCGGTACTCGCCGTTGCGGGCCAGCATGGCGAACATATTGGTAAGCTCCGCCGGTCTCACCTCGATTCCGCCGACTGCTATTGAAAGGCCGTAATAATCGGGTTTATTCACCAACGTCGTTATCCCGGCGTCTTTGAGAAATGCCAGATATTCCGGTAAGTTAACCTCGTTGAGCAGGTTGATAAAAGGGATGTTCAGACTTTTGGACAGCGCGTTTTCGAGGCTTATCACTCCTCGATATTTCCGGTCGTAATTTATAGGCTCGTATCCCCTGAAACGCACCGGTACGTCCGCCACCAGGTAACCCGGCAGTGCCAATCCCTTGTCTATTGCCAAAGCGTAAATAAACGGCTTCATCGCCGACCCCGGCGAGCGTGGGGCCATAAACCCGACGACTTGCCCCTGGTGCGCATCATCGCCGAAGTCTAAATTCCCCACCGCCGCGATCACCCGTCCGTTGTTGTTATCAATGACGATTGCCGTAGCGTTATGGATACCCATCGACTCGAACTCGCTCCGATAGCTCGCGAGCACGTTTTCGAGCAGGGATTGCGCCTCTTTTCCGATCGAGCTTCGCACCCTCATTTCCGGGTACCTGCCCGCCAGGTATTGTGCGACGTGCATGGCATCCCGTGGGAACGGTTCGAGCGACGCGGGGGGCCGGCCGGCGGAAGCTTCCCGCGCCTCCCGCTCGTCAAACGCGCCGGCTTCTTCGAGACGGCGGGCTACCCCGGCGATTGCCGTTTTCGCATCTTCGACGTGCTCGGCAGTCGGGTATCTATCCGAAGGCGACTGCGGCACACTGAGCAGGTACGCTATCTCGAATGCCGATAAGTCCCCGGCCCGATGCCCGAAGTAAGCATGTGCCGCCGCCTCGATTCCCTCGACATTCTTACCGAAGGGCAAAAATTGAAGGTAATATTCGAGGATTTCCCGCTTGCTCAGGTGCAGTTCGAGCTGCATCGCGCGAAGCATCTCGATAAACTTCGATTGAAACGTTCGAGGTCTCGGCTCGAGCAGCCGCACCAGTTGCATGGTGATGGTGCTTGCTCCGGAAACCACGCGCCGCTCGGAAAGGTTCTGGATTATGGCGCGGCCTACCGCGATGGGATCGACGCCCGGATGTCGGTAAAAGCGCTTGTCCTCGTATTGGATCAGGGCGGTTATGTAGTCGGGGTCAACGTCCTCTATGCTTACCGGGATGCGCCATTTATCGTCTCCGCTCAGAAAAACGCACATCGGCGTTGCGTCGGCGTACTCGATAACCCTCGAGCCCGGTATCGCCAGCCTGCCCGGCAACGGCACGAACCACGCCGCCGCCAGTGCAGCTATCAGCACCGCTGCCGCAAAGGCAAACAAGATGATTATAAGCCGTTTACGCCTCATTGTTACATCGTACTAAGTTGGTGCTGGACCCGTACGGGCGACCGGCCGGTCGCCCGTACGCGCCTCCCTGCCGACCGGTGTGCACGGACAAGCTCTGCTCTAGAGGGCTTGTCCATGGCACTCATACCTTTAGGCAAGGGATTTAAATCCCTTGTCTCTCCTCTTATTAAATTCTTTTATGACCCTCCCGATTTGCAGCCTTGCATCAGTCGGTCAGTGCGCCCCATGCGTCGATGATGGTCACGGGAGCGCCGGGCTGTTGTGAGAATTGTCTCGGTTCGTACATAACCTCGGCGCGCAAGGGCGGCGTTGAGAATTTCCCGCCGAGCGTGGCCCGAAGTATGTAAACCGCCGTCACTGTTTCTTTTGGATTAAGGCGCCCGAAAATTTCGATCCGGTCGTCTCGCATATTCGAGTAGTCCGCCTTCCATATGGAAGTGGTGTTGATCCACGATGCCATGTGTTTTCTCTTTAGATGCGGGTTCTCTATCTCCAACCCCGCCCCGAACCTGTCCACCACGGCCACGTTTTGTATGCCCATATTGGTAAGGTTGGCGAGCGTCAGCTCGACGTACACCAGGTCGCCCAGGTGAATGTGTTTCGTGTCCACCGGCTTGCCGTCGGCTGTCAGGTAGCGGCGTCTCACTTTCAGGTATTTATCAGCCCTGACCGGCGGCACGCCCGGCTTTAAGCCTTCGACTCGAACAAGCGCATACAGTCTGCCGTCATTGATAGAGTCCACCCTTAGCGAAAACTGCCTCGCCCGGCTCGCGCCTGCAATTTGCCAGGAGCGCATCCGGCTGTCTTTCTTGGGGGCGGGCAGTGGATTTATCACATGGCCGTCGATGCTTAAAATCGGCTCTGACCATGACTTAGCTCCGCCCGCAGCTCTTTTGCCAAGTGCGCTTACGCACCATGCGAGTTCCTGGGTGGTATAATATCCGCTGCGCTGTTTCAGACGCTTTGCGATGGACTGGGCCAACAACTCGTTCGTTTCGCTTTTCGGGAAAAGGTCCTCCATGATGTTCAGCATCAACCCTTTCGTGCGCAAATCCGACCAGTACGCCCATCCGTTGATACGCTTGTCCGAAATTTCCAACGGAACCTCTTGGAGGTCTTTTTCGTATGTCCTGTCGCCCGAAAGGTAAAGCGCCGCTTTGAGCAGGAACATGTTTTCCTCTTTGAGCCCTCCCCATTTTTTGTTCGGGTTTTTTATCAACCGGCGTATTCTGCCGGGACGGCCTTTCCCCGCCTTGGCGAGGACGAAATGCAAATAAGGCTCCGAATTGGTCACGGAATAGCCCCGTTTGCGGTCTTCATAGTTTCGTTTGTAGGTGAGTGTGTTTTTAATGAAGTTGACCGCTTCGTCCACCCGGTACTTGCTTATCGGGTATCCCGCTTCGATGCCTTCCAGGAGAATGTGTGTAGCGTAAGCCGTTCCCCAGTAAGTTGGATTTTCCCCGCCGGGCCAGTATGCGAATCCGCCGTTCGAGGTCTGCATGTTGAAAAGCTTGTTCACCCCGTGCATAAACCTGTCCTCAATGCTTCCCTTCTTCAGGATTTCGGGATCAATCATTGAAACAAGGTTGCCGATGTAAAGCAGCGGCCTCATGCTCGAAGAAGTCTGCTCGACGCACCCGTACGGATACCGGACGAGGTACTTCAGGTGATTCAATTCCTCTGCATATCTGTTTGGCATAACCGTTACGATAGTCTGCTCGTACTGCGGCATCCATCCTTTCAGGAATTTGGTAAGGTCGTTTTTGCCCGGTCTCAACTGAGTGACATGGATGTCCTGAATTACGCTTCCGGAGGGCAGAAGCGGTATACGAGCCTTATCACGCGACACCGTTTCGCTGCCCGTAGCCACGACCTCGAATTCCGCCGCGCCGAAAGCGGCTACCGCGCGGCACAGGAAAGTCACTGTCCCGGAAGCGCCTTTGGCGAGAGATATGGATTTAGTCGCCGCGTCCTCGATTTGTACTCCCTCGCCGGTCTTTAGCGCGATTTCGACCTTTTCATCGTGGCCGGTGAGGTTGGTTAAAAATACCGGAACCACAAACTTGTCCTTGGCCGTTAAAAATCGCGGGAAAGTCGGCTGAAGCACAAGTGGATCACGAACCTTAACTGGCGCGCTCGCCCTGCCGATCCGGGAAATTCCCGCCGCAACGGCCATCACGCGCAACTCCCCACGATACGTCGGAACGTCGAACTTCACCTTCGCCTTGCCGTCCGGGCCCATTTCGATCAGCCCCGACCATAATGCCACCGGCTTTATCGGATGAATACGCCCCGGGGCTTCGGCGCCGTTTCTTTTCTTTCTTCCTTCCCCATCTTCCTCAGCGCCTTCGCCTCCTCCCGTACTGTCCGAGCCTGAAAACGGCGGCATCAGGAGTGTCCAACCGACGGTCTCGAAGGTCCTCACCCCCAGGCCGCGTTTTTTGAACATCACTCGCAACGGATCTGGCGACTTGAAGTCGGTCAGTTGAAGAATTCCCTCATCCACCGCCGCTACGGTGGCGAACAATGGACCGGTTTGAACCCCGGCGTCCAACTCGATCACCAGCTCGCGATTGGGTTGCACTTCTTCCGGTAGCGTCAGTTTGAGCGCAAACTCGTTTTGCTCCGGCTTGACCCTGACCGACCGGACGCCGAAAGCCCGGCCGGGGATAAACGCTTCGGAGCTTTCGTAAAACGGGTTTTTTATCAACAATGCGCTTACGTAGATGTTCGGGGCGAACTTATCGAGTGTAAAGGTTGTGGTAAAAGGCCCGCCCTCGACATCGATCCAGCGCCATTCAAGCACCTCGTCGGTCTCGACCGTGAAAAGCAATCTTCCGGGGTATGGCAGGGTAATTGCCACCTCGGTCGGTTTTCCGACCTCAGCCAAAGCGGGAGCATCAATTTTTAATCCTACCGGGACTGAAGGTTTCGGAGTCCGATCCGCTCGAGGGGAGTACCCTCCATCCCACCACCATGAGTATCCTTCACCCCTCAGATACAGGTCGGCCTGCACGACCTCGCCGGCTCTGGCGCGTACTATAAATCCGTACGAATAATGAGAAGGTACGAATGCGTACGTGAAGCGGCCTTCTTTTACCGTCACATCGTCTTCTCCCAGCGTTACTTCCCTCAAAAATCTCCGCCATGTGCTGCGGCCTAAATTCGGGTCGTGTTCCCACACCCATTCGGATTGAATTTCCAGGAGTTCGATTACGACGGTGGACAAATCTTGGACAAGCTCGCCGTCCCAGTTAACCACCGCGCCTTCCACCTCGACGCTGCGGCCCACCTTGGCCCCGGTAGCAGAGGTTTTCAGGCCGACGTAGAACCGCTCCGGGTGAATCGGCATCGATGATCGGGCGACCGACACACGGCCGCTGCCCGCCTCAAACACACTTACCATTACGGTTACTTTACCCGGCCCGATGAATGTCGTGATGTCGCTGACCGCCGCGCAATTCACGGTCAAGACGCCTTTGTCGTCCAGGCGGCCGCTGATTTTGCCGAGCGGCAGCGGCCGGAAGGGTTCGGGTCTCCACACGTCGAAGGAATAACCTGGATATTTATCGAGCTCGAAGTTGCCCTGCTCGAGGGTGCAGGTCGCCTCCACACGCTCTCCGGCGGCCATCGCCCCGAACAGGTACCTGGCTTCCACCTTAAACTGAGCAGGCTCCTTTATCGTGACGCCGTCCGAAGTGGGGGAAACTTTTACTTTCAGTCGCTCGGGCATGAACTCCTCGACGAGGAACGAGTGTTGGGCTACCTTCTTGCCCCCGATTTTCAGGACGAAGCTGTATTTCCCGGTGCGAGCGTAATCCTGCATGTGGAAATCGAAGCTCACCATGCCCGATGTGTTCGTGCGACCGCTCAAGCGTTCGACTTCCTTGCCCCGCGTATCCCTGAGGTATCCGATGACCGGTAGCGCCTTGTCCGGCGCGCGATTCCCTTTTTCCCAGACGATGGAGACGAGATGCACGGTTTCGCCCGGGCGATATACGCCACGATCCGTGTAAATAGCGGCGCGGTAAGGTTGGCCGGCGCGATAGGGCGTCCCGCGCACCGGATATTCACTCAACTCAAGCTCGAGGTCGGCAAACTTAAGGGCGGTAAGGTCGTCTCCGGTGCGGGCGACTATCGCGAAAGGCGCTTTATCGGAGGTTTTTATCGGGTCGGCCACATTCTCGAATCTGGCCAATCCTTGCGCATCCACGATCCCACTGGTCAGCACGCGATTGCTGGTGGTCAACAGTTCCACCACGGCGCCTTCGCGCGGAGTCAGTTTTTCGGAATCCAGTACCCAAACCCACAGATCCCTGCCCTTGGGACCGGCTCGCTTGGCCACCAGTGTCAGTTGGGTCAGCACCAGCCGTATCGCGTCCGTACTGCTGCCGCCGTACAACGAAAACTCGAACACTCCCCGCGCATCGGTAGATACCAATTCACTCAGGTCGACCCATGTGGTTAATTCCTCGTCCCGCCTCTTCTCAACCTTGAATTTTTTGGATGCGATAATGTCCGAGGTGCGATCGTCCGCCCTTTCCCTGCTCCCGGAAAGCCAGTATACGAGATTCCGTTCCGGTATCCGCCGGACGATAATTTTCAGATTTTCCACATTGATATGCTTTATGGGAACTGCGCCGAGGCGATGCCGTGGGAGATAACGGCCTTTTGTCGCGAAGGTAGCTTTTCGCGTCCTGAGCGGCACACTTATTTTCTTGGTGTACGTTCTGGTGAGTACGCCACCATTCCTCGATTTCAACCCGGCCTCGATTGTGAGCGAATAATCTCCCAGTTGGAAGTCCCCGAATATTCTCCAACCGCGCCTTTCGGGAATGAATGTGGCGCCCACCGGAGGATTAATATGCACCGTCTCGCGAAGCGCCTCGACGGGAATGTCGCAACGATTCCAGTATCTTTCTTCCGAGTAGTCGTAACACGTAACTTCCAGGAAATGGCCGTTAGCACCCTCTTTCAGGTAGACGGAACTGATCCTGACCGCCTTCGGTTTAGCCGGCTTAAAAGCGCGCTCGTAAGACATTTCCGTTTGTGTCGTTCCATCCCTGCTCCGGACTCCCTCATTCACTTTTACCCTGAGGCGGTCTCGATGACTTATCCGGGTAAGCTTGGTTTTTACCAGCACCTCTTCCGGCCGGTCGAGAGTCACGACCTCGAATTTACCGATCCTTCTGTTGTTAATTTTCACCTCGAGATGTTCCCGAAACGATTTTGCCGACACCGGCCCGCTGAAAATTAACAACACTTCGGTTTCGCGGCTTTTCTTATCGGCTTTTTTCAACACCACCTTTCTCAGAATGAACGGCGGCGTACTGAACCGCGTCTTCCAGGGACCCGGCCCCGACAAAATGAGTCCGCCTTTGTCCGTCTCTTTGAGAAGCAACTCGACGGTGTAGGTAGTGCTAAATGCGAAGGGTTGTTCGGGCTTGAAGATTATGGTGTTTTTGTTTTTGAAGTACAATTTGCCCTTGGTATGCGGCCTGATTTTAAGTATTTTTTCCGGATCAAGCTGCGAACCCGTTTTCATATCTTCAATGCTTACCGGGCGGGAGAACCGTACCACTACGGAGGTCGGCAGCTCGTGAAGCTCTCCCGATGGAGATATTTTCACAGAGAGAGGTTCCGGCGCTTTTGCCTCCGATACGGTCTCTATCTTTACTTTTTTTACCGTCGTCTCCGCCGGTCTCGGGGTTTTGTTTTTCCCCGGCTCGCAGCTCAGCCCGAAGACCAGAGCCAGTATTATTGCGGCAAAGATAAAAAAGGTTAGTATACGTATTGCTCGTTTCATTGTTCTCCTCCTCTTGTGACGCCGGCTTTTTCTCGAAAGTTTTAATCCGAGGTTGCCTGGTCTGCCGGCTTTAACGTTACAGTAACCTTCGTACCGGTTTCATCCGATTCTACGTCTACAGTCGCGCCATAAGCTTGCGCGATAGCTTTTACCATAGCCAGCCCGAGTCCCGTACCGCCGCTATCCCGGGCGGTGGTAAAGAACCTGTCGAATATGCGCGGCATATTGCCGGGCGATATTCCCGGACCCTCGTCCCGTATAACGACCGTAGGGCCGGTATCGACCACCACGGTAACCTGCGCGCCTGGTGCGTGGGTAACGGCGTTGTCCACAAGATTTACAAACATGGTTTCAGCCGTATCGGGAGCGATCTGCGCCCGGGCTTGCTCGACTTTCTTTTCCATCTTTACGGAATGACCCTTTTGGGTGTATCGCAGGGCCAGGTTTGTTATAAGTTCGATTATATCCGTGGCGGCATCTGCCGGCGCCGCCATCTCGATACGGGTCAGTTCGATAAGTCTTCGCACCAGGCGATCCATCCGGCGGACGTCCGCGTCGATGATATTCAAAAAGCGCGAGCGCTGCTCATCGGTCATATCCTCCCATCCCTCATTCAAGAGCTCGATAGCGCCCTGGATGCCCGCCAGCGGAGTCTTAAACTCATGGGAGACGTTTCGTGTAAATTCCTCGATGTATTCCATCCGCTGGTTGAGCTTCTCCAGCATCGTTGACAGCGCTTGCGACAACTGGTGAGCTTCGGTCGGGGCCGAACTGCCGACCTCGAGCGACACTCCCTCCTCGCCCGCCGCAACACGCTGAGCCTGGCGGATAATCGACCTGAGGGGCCTGGTTACGGTATAGGAAAGGAATAAGCTGATGGCCATTGTCACCGCGAGCATCACCGTCAATGCAACTGCGTATCGAATGTCCCACAACGCGCGAAACAGCGATAAACTGGTACGGCTCAGATAGACCACTCCCGCAAGTCGCTTTCCGTCCAACATGGGAATGGCCACAAATGCCCGGATGCGGGAAGCGCGGCTGATGGAACCGAAAGGCGGTCGAGGACTACTGCTGACTCTTTCTCTCAAAACCGAGCAGTAATGCCCCTTGAGGGCTTGCCCGATTTCGTATCGGTGAGATAAATCCTCCCCAAGTTCGCTGCCGGTGGTGGCGACGACCACGCCGTGGATGTCGAGCACCCGGACGGCTGAAAGGTTTTGAAGTTGGGCTTCTTTCAATATCGGTTGAATAAGCTCACCCGCCCTCAGCGCTGCCGGGTGGACGGGATATTTGTGCGGCCTGGCGTCAGGCGCAGGCGGCATGACTTTGACCTTGGCAAGGTCCAACGTCGGGAAATGTGGTCGAAGTTTGTCGTCAGTCGGTCTGGGCGCAAAAAGCACGGTGCGTATCAGAGGTTCTTCCATCGACAATCCGGACAGCGTCTTGGACAATGCGGACAGATAAAGCGCCTGGACGTAAGCGCCCTCGGAAATCAGCTTGGCTTCCGTCTGCCGGTGCAGCACGTTTTCAAATATCCGCAATGAAGCGATCCCGATAATGGGAAGCGCCAGCACTATCAGGTTGATAGTCATAAAAAGGGTCCAGAGCGGATAGGATTTCCGGATCAGTCGCCGCATGTTCATCACTCCGCTATACGGTATCCTATCCCGTGTACGGTATCGATCGGATTTGCGCCGGCATCCTCGAACTTGCGGCGGATTCTTTTGATGTGGCTGTCGATAGTCCTGTCGGACACGATATTTCCGTCGGGATACGCGCGATCCATAAGTTCCGCACGGGAATAAACCTTACCGGGGTAAGACAGCAGTGTTTGCAATATTCGGAACTCGGTCACGGTCAACACCACTTCGGTTTCTCCCTGGAAGGCCTTGTATTTTTCGAGATCGAGCTTCAGCGCTCCCTTGGAAAGGATACGCGGCTGCGTATCGGCCGGTGGAGGCGCCGAGCGGCGCAGGACCGCCTTCACTCGAGCCACCAATTCCCGGGGACTGAAGGGCTTGGTCACGTAGTCGTCACCGCCCATCTCGAGGCCCAGTATCCGATCCACTTCTTCATCCACGGAGGTTAAAAACACTACCGGGACGCCGCTTTTCTCACGAAGGCGCTTGCACACCTCCGTCCCGTCCATCTCCGGCATCAGGATGTCCAGTACCACCAGGTCCGGGCGGTGTTCTTCGAATGCCTTGATGCCGGCCTTACCGTCCTCGGCGGAAATCGCGCGAAAGCCGGCCTTCGCGAGAGCGAATTCCACTATTTCGCGGATGTGAGGATCGTCGTCGATTACGAGAATGGTTTGCGTCATGGCATTTAACCTCTGTTTTTAATCGTGCCGAATCAGGGTAACAAAAACTGGCAACAATAGTACCATTTAACTATCGGTTACTATAAATTGCCTTGCAACCCATCGTAAGCTTAGACCTCGGAGCCTTCATTTTTGATCGTAGCCGGCTTATTGTGCGGAAATCGCGCATGCAGGCTCATATCCTTGAATTTTTCTTCCCAATCGATCCTTCCCGTCAGGCGCATTACCAGTGCCAGGGAGAGGATCGCTCCTATGGTAATGGCAAGACCGGTGTATCCTTCGTAGAAATGAGCGAAACTGAAGAGTATCTGGTATACAAACTGGCTCAATCCGGCGTCAATAAGGGCAAATTTCGTCCCAACCACCAACCTGAGGTAAGATACCACCAGAAATATCGATACCACCGAGGATATTATAAACGAAAGCTTGATTTCCATGTGATCCACCAGGTAGGAAAACAACAGGTTGAACGAAAAGAATGCGCAGGCCAAAAAGAAATAGTTCATCGGGTGAATTTTTATTCCGCGCAAAGCCTGTAACAGAAAAATCAGGAAGAAAAAGAAAAGCAACGATACCGGCGCATGAGCGCTCATGGCGGCGGCCAAAGGCCCCGGATTGAGACGTTGGGGCATTACCATACCGATCTGGAAACCGCTGACAAGCGATTCCTTCTCCCAAATAAGCTTCCATCCTTCCCCGTCGGTGCGGTGGATTCTGTCGTCAGGGCTTATCGATTCCCGAGGGAAATCGATGGCGTCGAAATCGGTCTGCATGGCGAGCGTGAAATTCTTGATCATTTTGGTCTCCCGGCCAAACCGGTAAGTCCATTGATCGAGACCGCGCGTTTGATAACCGAAGTGTATCATCTGAGTCGCCTTCGGCGCCAAAGCCAAGCTGCCGATTATCCTATCTTTCTCGGTGCGGTACCGGAAGTCATCCAGGCCGGGAGTGGAAACGGCCATGCTGTCATATACGGCACTTTCACTTGGGAAAGGAAACTCCATCACCACCTCGATTGGATGATCGAGCGGGTTTTCAATGGTGTAATTCGAGTTGAAATCCACCGTATAAGTTGCGAACCAGAGCAATCCCTTTTTCCGGTGATTCAACTTCAGAAATACGGTGATATTACTGCCGGCAAGCTCGAGCGGGTCGCTTTGGCGTTGCCGCACGATTTTGAAGAATTCTTCCTCACCTACCTTGACCCTTCGCCGCTGCCGGCGCATGCGTTTCGCCCGGAGCTTTTCTTCCGTTTGCCTCTTTTTAATGAGGGCGAACTTCTCCTGCTCCGTCATTTCGATTTTCTTGCGGGCGGCCCATTCAACGACCCGGGGCGCCAATTGACTGTGTTCGGTGCCCCATAACCCACCGACGGCGTCGGATAAGGCGTATCCGGCCTTTGCGGTCCGAACGTTCATAACGAGCGATAAGTAGCTCCATGACAATGAAGTACATACAACTATTAGCGTTATGACCATGATTCGTTTAATCATTTTTTCCCCCTTCTTTTTTATTTTCTTGATTTGTACAATTCAAGGGGGAAGTTTCGATGGCATACACGTGGCGATTTCGAGGAAAAATGTGGCGAAAATGTGGCAAAAACGCCGGGGAACTTTTTTACGGAGGGGGCATAATGCAAATAAATGTGGGTAATCCGATATTTACGGGTATTCGATCGTGATGATCGCCTAAAGTCAGTTGCATACCCGTCGATGTGCCGCCGTCGAGGTTCATTGCGACGAAGGCTTCCAGGCCGCCGATTTTTTCGGTGTTGTAAAGGATGGCGGCGGCCTCGTAGAGGTTAATGCCGCCGGAGTTCTCTTCTCTGTAAAGCTTGCGGGTGACCGCCACCAGCAATTTGCCGGATTTGTCCAGTGCCACCACCGTTCGGGGAAAGTATTTGTCTCGCCGGTGTATCATCCCCCACTCCCCTCCCGGCTCGACGATCAACGGGCCGTTTTGAAGGGCCTGTTGCGGAGGCGGGGCGGCCTCGGTGATCTTCTTGATCCAATCTATGCGGAGCACCGATCCGAACATTGCGATTGCTCCCGAACCGCCTTCTTCACTCCAGGGGTTACGTAGCTCACCGTCGCTTATGACCATTCCCATCGGATCGCCCGTGCCGGAGAAGTATCCGCCGTTGATGGTAAGCAAGGCCCCTGTTTTTTCGTGTACTTTGGATAATTTGGCCTTTTTCGTGCCAAATAACCCCCGCGCGGTCATCACCCGCAAGGGAAAACGAGCCGTATCAATCCTGAACACCAGCACCTCGACCCGGCGCTTGATGTAATTGCGCGGCGGCTCATGGCCCAAAGTCCTGCCATTGAATTTCAAAACCGTCCGATCAAACCCTTCGGACAAGGATTCCCACCTGAAGGGTAACGGATACAAAGCTCGAACGCCGGGCCAAAAGCGGCACTTACGGCCTTCTTGGATTGCCGCCCCCAAAATAACCGCCATAAGCGCGAGAGACAGGGTAACGCTTAGCCTATATGTAATGGTGCGATTCATTTTCTTGCCGGAAATTCCTGGCTTTACGCCATTTCAAAAAGGATATATAAAGTGCGAGCACAATCAAGCGTTGTGTTGTGGAAACATTTGAAATCCCTGATTCCCGGTTAATGGCATGGTAATGTTTTTTCGGAAGGATATTGATGA
>CAZDAF010000047.1:0-14370 GCA_964503115.1 uncultured bacterium | reverse complement strand
GGCTCGGAATCGGGAGGTTGCCATGACGTAAGCCACCATTCGGTAAATCCGACCGAGTCGTGATATTGCTCGTAAATTTCCGTTCCGGGATATGGCACGACCACTCCACCTTCATTAAACCATTTTGTCAAGGGGCGGAGTCGTTCGATAAAGCGATTGGTTTCACGCATCTGTTCGGCGTTCTCCCACGGAAAGCCGAACATAAAGAAAAGAGCGGCGTCTATACCGTTCTTTCGCAGGAGTTGGAGGGTCGGTTCGAGTTTTTCCAGCTTAATGTTTTTTCGGATGCGTTTAAGCGTTTGAGGGCGAGCGGACTCGACACCGATATGTGCGCGATAAAGCCCGGCCATTCTCAATGCCGGCACCGTTTCCTCGTCCAGGTTTTCCAGGCGCGTAACGCAGGAGAAAGTCACATCGGGCATCTTCCGTAAAACGGACGCCAGTTCCATAAGCCGGCGCCGGTTGGTGGTGAAGGAGTCGTCTACGAACTCGAATCGATCTATGCCGTATCGTTCCTTAAGCATCTCCATTTCCGCCACAATGGATTCGGGTGACCGGTATCGAAACCTCCGTCCGAAAACCGGATTCGAGCAGAAAGTACAGTGGTTCGGGCAGCCACGGCTTGATATTATCTTTCCGGCGTTTATCCTGTCGGCCGGGATCGAGAAATAGTCATCAGGATTAAACAGATCGTGCGCCGGCAGCGGCAAGGTGTCGAGGTCGTCAACGTAAGCGCGGTCGGGGTTGTGCCGTATCGAGCCGTCGCGGGCGCGGTAGCTGATACCATCAATCGAACTTAAATCCTTCCGGCCCTTCATCCATTCGACCAATTCCGCCGTAGTTATTTCCCCCTCTCCTCGCGCGACGATATGGACACCATGATCGAGTGCCTCTTCCGGCAGCACGCTTGCGTGAGGGCCGCCGGCGATTAGAGGAATATTCCTCGAAGAAAACAGCTTCTCGATTAAGTTGTAAGCTTCCAGTGAGTTGCCGACGATCAAACTAATTGCCACAACGTCGGGGTCCATTTCATCGAGAGCCGCTTGCAGGCGCGAAGCGCCGTCTTTGACCAGTTCAGCCGCCGCGTCCACAACTCTCACCTCGCATCCACCCTCGCGCAGCACGGCGCCTATCATGGCCAGGTTCAACGGCGGAGAAACATTCCAGTTGGCCGAATGGGGATACGCCAGCAGCACCCGTGGAGCACGGTCTCGGATATTAAGCTCGGGGATTATATTATCGGTCGAAGTATCTGCAACCATCTACACCAAACCTGTATCGAAACTAACTTACTCCTTATAAAGAATCAAACCGCAGCGTTACAGTTTTGTCCGGCTATTGTGTACAGTGATTACTCTCGTCTTGCAATACGAGTACGGATAATTCTCCAAAGTCTTCGTAGCCGCTCTTCGGCGCTTCTGTCCCAAAGTTCCCGCAGTTGGCGGTCACGATCATGTACCTGCGCCTCAAGATCGCAGATGATGTGTTTGATATGTTCGATTTCGCCCAAAGCGTTCACCAGATCATGCTTTAATTTTTCCCCGGCCAATTGCTCGCTACGGTTATGCTCGAAAATCATGTCCAAGCCTTCCCTTATTGCAGCTTTCTCATCTTCACTATACTGAAAGAAATAATATGGTTGCAACGGGTGCAACGGCTCAGCGTTATGAGGTGACCTGGGTTTGAGCCACCATTCTGTGAATCCTATAGATTCATGATATTCCTTATAGATTTCCGTTCCGGGATATGGAGTGAGTACTCCGCCTTCGTTAAACCATTTTACCAGAGGTCGGAGTTGTTTAATCAGGCGGTTGGTTTCGCGTATTTGTTCCGCGCTTTCCCATGGGAACCCAAACATGAAAAAAAGCGATGCTTCAATGCCGTTTTTATGAAGTAGCCGGAGGACGGGCTCCAGCTTTTCAAGTTTGATATTTTTATTGATGCGTTTCAGGGTTTCCAAGTGGGCCGACTCTACGCCGATATAAGCGCGATAAAGTCCGGCGGCGCGTAGCGCGGGAACCGTCTCGTCATCCAGGTTTTCCAGACGGGTAACGCATGAGAACGTGGCGTCAGGCACTTGTCGAAGCGCAGTGGCCAGCTCCAGGAGGCGACGCCGGTTGGCGGTGAAAGAATCGTCGACAAACTCAAACCGGTCTATGTCGTATTGTTCCTTAAGCATCTCCATCTCAGCGATAATGGATTCAGGCGACCGGAATCGAAATTTCCGTCCGAAGACCGGGTTCGAGCAGAAAGTGCACCGATTCGGGCAGCCGCGGCTGGAGATTAGTTTTCCCCCGCGGATTTTATCCTCCGGCCGCTCGAAATAATCGACGGGGTCGAACAGGTCGTGAGCGGGAAGAGGGAGAGCGTCCAGATTCGATATAAAAGCACGGTCGGGGTTGTGCCGCGCGCGACCGTGCGGTCGCGCGCGGTAGCTTATCCCATCAATCGAGCTTAAGTCCTTTTGGCCCTTCATCCATTCGACCAGTTCCGCCGTAGTTATTTCCCCCTCTCTCCGCACCACGATATGGATACCATGTTCGAGCACCTCTTCCGGCAATACGCTGGCGTGAGGGCCGCCGGCGATGAGAGGTATATTCTTTGTCAAAAGTAATTTCTTGACTAATTTGTATGTTTCCCGAGCATTCCCGACAATAAGACTCATCGCTACAACGTCAGGGGCCATTTCATCGAGAGCGGCGGCTATCCGCGAGTTCCCGTTCTTGACCAAGAGCGCCGCCGCATCCACAGCCCTTACCCGGCATCCCTCCTCACGAAATACAGCGCCGATTACGGCCAAATTCAACGGCGGCGAGGCGTTTAAATTGGATGAATGGGGATACACCAACAGCACCCGTGGAGCGCGATCACGGATTTCAAGCTCGGGGATTATATTATCGGTCGAAGTATCTGCAGCCATTTGCGCCAAACCTGTATCGAAATTAGCTCACACCTCATAAAGAATCAAACCGCCCGGCAACTCGGGACAAGTCTTTGGCCCTTCGATCTTTCGACTACGCTCTTAAAAAAAACTCGGACAAGGGATTTGAATCCCTTGTCTTTCCGGCGGAGGAAACAGCATGAGCAAAAAGGGGACACGTAACAAGTACATATCCCCTTTTTAAAAAGCCGGGCCGTTGTTTATTGCCGATGGAACTTCTTATTCGGACTTGATACTTTTTTCGAGTACCTGTGCAACGTCAAGGAGCTTAAAGGATTCCTCTTTCTCGAAGTTTTTAATACCCTCGTCGAACATGGCCACACAGTAGGGGCAAGCGGTAGCGACACATCCGGCGCCGGTTTCCAAGGCTTCCGAGGTGCGTACGTTATTGATGCGCACTCCTTCATGCTCTTCCATCCACATTCGTCCTCCGCCCGCGCCGCAACACATACTGCGCCTGCGATTGCGTTCCATCTCGACGAGCTTCACGCCCGGTATCGACCGGAGAATATTGCGCGGCGGCTCGTAAATGTCGTTATGTCTGCCCAGGTAGCAGGAATCGTGGACGGTGACGGTCTCGTTGACCGCCTCGGTGGGTTTAAGTTTTCCTTCCTTGATAAGCTTTTCGAGTATCTCGGTGTGGTGATACACCTCGAAATTTCCACCGAACTGCGGATATTCGTTCTTCCATGTGTTAAAGCAGTGTGGGCAAGCGGTGATGATCTTTTTCACACCATAGCCGTTGAACACCTCGATGTTGGCCTTGGCCATTTCCTGAAAGAGATACTCGTTGCCGATTCTGCGCGCCGTTTCGAAGCAGCATTGCTCTTCCTGACCAAGATAGCCGAAACTGACTCCGGCCTTGTTTAGCAACCTTACCACCGACTGGGCGATTTTGGTGTTCATATCGTCGAAACTTGCGGCGCAACCGGCGAAGAATAGGTATTCGACCTCACCGGGGTTTTCAAGCTCCGCCATTATCTTTATATCGAGGTCTTTGGCCCAATTGGCGCGCTCGCTGAACCCCACTCCCCACGGGTTCGAGTTGGTTTCCATGTTTCTAAGCGCAGTCTGCGCTTCGGCGGGGAAATCTCCTTCCATAAGCACCTTGTAGCGGCGTATATCAATGATCTTGTCGATATGCTCGTTTAGCACGGGGCAAAATTCCTGGCACGCACGGCAGGTGGTGCATGACCAGTAAACATCGGGCTTTATAACATCAGCTACAAGGTCTTTGCGTGGCTCGCCGTCGGAGTTCTTCAGCCCTTCCTCGTCGGAACCGCCGCCGCCGTCTCCGATGTAGCCGACCTCCATCAGGTGATGCTTCATGTCGATCATCAGAAATTTGGGACTTAAGCTTTTCCCGGTTATTTGCGCGGGGCAATTTTCGGCGCACCTGCCGCATTCGCTGCAACTGAATAGGTCTAATAGCTGCTTCCAGGTGAATTCCTCGATTTTGTGCTTGCCGTAAGTCTCGGCTTCTTCGAGGTTCTCGATGGGCTTCAAAGCGCCCTTGGGACCGAGATCCTGGAAAAATGCGTTGAACGGCGCGAACATCAGGTGCCCATGCTTCGAGAAGGGCAGGTAAATCAGGAAGCCCAGGAATATCGCCAGATGAAACCACTTGTTGACGGAGAAAACAATAAAGTTGGCCTTTTGCCCCAGTCCCGACAGCACAGACCCGACAGCACCGCCGGCAAAAGCCCAGTCGTGCTTCCAGGAGAAGGGTTCGCCGAGCGCGCCGGCGTAAATAGCGCCGTCAAGCAACAAATCGGTGACCATCAACAAGCTGATGAAAAGCAGAATGGTCATTGCGTCAGCGCTCAGTTCGAGGCGCAAAGGCTTGTTCACGAGACGGTTGTAAATAAACCATAGGCATGAAAGCAGAACAAGTACGGTCATTACGTCAAAGATGAAATTAACCTGGGGCAGGACAGCGCCGACAAGGTTGTAGCCGAATACGCCCTCGAAAAGAAAGTTCATAGTCTGAACGCCGATAACGCAAAATCCCCAGAACACGAGCGCGTGCAACGCGCCCGCAAACGAGTAAGGCGGGAAAAAAAGCTTGCGCTGCAAAAAAACGTCCACGATAACCGCCTTGATGCGGTCGCCTATACGGTCAAACCGGTTTTCTTTGTCTCCCTGCAAAACCAGCCTGAGCTCCCGGCGGTACAGAGCCCAGAAGAAATACGCGGCACTTACCGCAACCATCAGGAAAATAAGTATGTGTTGAGCTATTTTCATTTTAACGCTCCTTGTTATATAGTTTCCGGCGAAACCGGATAAACCATGTTAAAACAAGATTCAACAATTGGCAAGGTATTGACGCCAAATCGTATGAATATCATTCATATCGTACGCCCCTTGAGGTGCCTGTAACATATTCGGAGAGGGCGTAACGCCGGCATTCTTGCGAGGGACAATTATTCTCATTCTTCACCATTTACGACATGTATTCCTTGATCATCCGCTTCAAGCAGGTGAATGTCGGCGGGCCAGCCTTTTTCATCGAGTGTCGATTTCATTGCCTGAGCCACCTTTTCGACCTTTTTTGTGGCGATGGCCATTATTGTGGAGCCGCTGCCGGACAGGAACGCCCCCCATGCGCCCGCCTGCCGGGCCGCTTCTATAACCGCGAACAGCGGCCTCATGACCTTTGAGCGGTATGGCTGGTGCAGTTTATCATCAAGCAGGTCGCCCAGTTGATGAAAATCACCCTTTCCCAAGGCGTGGAGTAACAACACTGTGCGGTTGAGATTATAAACGGCGTCGGCTAACGTCACCCGCCGGGGCAGTATCTTCCGCGTTTCGGCGGTGCTCATCGGGCGATGGGGAACTGCCGCAACGAAAGTCATCTCCGAGCTGATGTCGAAGCGGGCATATTGGACCTGCTCGTTTATGAAGCCCGAAGCCGTCATTCCACCGAAGACACTTGCAACGCAGTTCTCGGTATGTCGCTCGATCTTACACCCGATATTCAGCAGAGTGCCTCTATCGAGCGGTTCGCCGGTCCATTTATTCATGGCTTCAAGAGTCCCCATGCGGAATGTTGCGCTGGATCCCAAGCCCCGGGCGATGGGAACATCGTTACGGAACAGTAGCCTCACGCCGCTGATCTCTCTGCCTGAAACCTCCTCGAAAGCCCTTACAGTTTTCCGAACCATACGCCGTATGCGATCCTGAAAATTTCTCTCGACTCCGCGTTCGAACTCGACTCCCACGCGGCGTTTTGCGCGCTCGACCTCAAGCTCATTGTACAATTTGACGGCTATGCCAAGGGTGTCGAAACCGGGGCCGATGTTCGACGTGCTGGCCGGTATGATTAAACGAAGGGTTTCCATGTTAGCCTGAACCAATGAGTTTCTTGCAAAAAGAATGGTTTGCTTGACACCGGTATATCTAAAGTTACAACAGACAAGGGATTTAAATCCCTGCCTGCCGCAGGCAAGCCTCGTTTCAGGCGAAGCATGCTCGGTTGCCTTGTTTTTGCAGAAAACTCCAATATTTATTATTTCACAAACTCGACGTTCTTTCCATACGCGTCGGCTGAAACAGTTTCACACATAGAGGAGAGTTATTTCTTCGGAGTTGATTTTCCTCCCGTACGCCGGCGCAGATCGAGCAACGCCGCTTTGCGGTTTGCGGCGGCGGTGGCATAGTTCGGATCGATTTCGAGAGCGTGACCGAAGGCTTCGAGCGCTTCTTCGAGTTTTCCACTGCCTGCCAAAGCCGCGCCGAAATTGTTCCATAATCGAGCCGAGCGAGGGAATATATCGACCCCCTTACGCGCCGCATTCTCCGCATCGGCAAGCTTGCCCCACTGTAAATAAAGATTGGAAAGATTGATCCAACTACCGTCGTTGTTGGGGTCGAGTTGCATGGCGAATATAAAATGTTTTTCCGCTTCGTCAAAACGCTTCTTGCGAAGCATGATTCTCCCGAAACCGAGGTGCCCGCCGCCGTATTCGGGATGTTCTTTTAATAATTTACGATATAATTTTTCAGCGCTTTCGATTTTTTTCGCATCCAGTCGTGCCGACGCCAGTCCATGCATAGCCATTAAGCTCGATGGCGACCTTTTTAAGGCGCTTTCCCAAAGTCGCTCGGCGCTCGACCACCTCGATACGTCGGCAGTGGACAGGATGGTAAAACAAACAGCTATAACCACTGCTGCCGCGCCGTAAAGGCGTTTGTGCGCAGTCTGGAGATGCAATAACCACGCACACAAAATCCCAAATCCCACCAGCGGGAAGTACAAGCGACGCTCGTTGGCCGTCTGAACCAGCGGAATGATACTGCTTTCCGGGGCGAGCGCCACCAAGAAGCAGCCCACACCGAGTGTGAAGAATGGATAGCGGCGATAACCGGCGATGGCCGTTGCGGCGAGTATCGAAATAAGCGGCAAGCAAAACATAGGCGCTTGCCACCAAAACCATCTGGAAGGCCACCAGTTTATCGCGGCGGGCCAACTCCATTCGACCGACAACCTCATCGGCAACAACGCCGCCAAGATGTATGCCGGAATTATTGTCGATTGGGTCAGGAGATTTGACGTGACGCTACGCACCGGATGCGATACCACAAAAGTGTCCACTCCCAACGCGGCACGGCGCATGAGAATGTAAAAAATCAGGATCGCCGCCGTCGCAACGTATGTTTGCCGGCGATTGCGCAAATTTCCGCCGGGCAGGTCGAACAGCGCCAACAGCACTGGCGCCACCGCCACCGTCTCCTTGCAACCCAATCCTATCAACATCCATACACACACCACCACAGCGCGCGGGCCACCCTTCTTGATGGACAGGTGAGAGTAAATCCCCGCCAACAGCGCCGTTGCCGCCAGCAACGACGACCGCGCCGCCTGGTATATTATAGCCTCGTTAAGGAGTGGATGCGCGGCCCAAAACGCAGCCGCGCAGGCTGCCGGCATTGTTTTACCATTGAAAAGACGCCACCCGATACCGAAAACCAAAAGAGCATTTACACCGTGTATAAGCAAATTGAATACGTGCCACCAAAAAGGGTCGCTGCCGCCGATGCGATGGCTAAACCTATAAGACAAAAGGGTTACCGGCCGATACATCCTCCTCCCCGGACTGGAGCTGAAAGCGGACGGGTCGGTAAAAATACGCCAGATGGTCGCCTTGCCCGTCACGGCGGGGTTACGGACGGCAGCGTGAAAATCATCGAATAAGAACGGCGAATGAACCGCACCCAGGCGCGGTACGATTGCGATGATAAACACGGCCAGAGCCGCAATGAGAACATTTCGCGCTTTTGTATCCATTTTCGTATTTCTTCACGTTTTAAGGTGAATAAAATCCCGATATGTTCCAAGGAAAAGGGTGCCATCTATGAAAAAGGAGTCAAGCAGGCTTCGGCGTATTCGTGATAACCCAATCACTATGACGGTCTTAAGGTTCATTAAGCTATGCACAGTGATAAGTATACGCTATTCCTTGTTCGTCGGCAGTTTTTTCAAAGCCGTCCCGACGGCGTCTCAACCGATATTTAACCGCTAAAGAATTATCGCCTAAATTGAGCGATTTTTCATGCCAGAATGTATCCGCACCCTTCGAGACGGGCTTCGCCCTCCTCAGGGATGCGGATAGCGTTATCACCCAGTGGGTGGAGTAGACAATAGAAGCCCGAGTCCCTGAGGAGCGAACGAAGGTGAGCGTCTCGAAGGGCGAGGGCGACGCCACAACAAGAAAAATCTCTCAATTTAGGTGTCAATTGCATTATCCGGGATAAATGCAGGTACGTAACCCATGGAAAATGAAAGCCGTACATGCTAAATTTACCGTAGCGTTATGAAGGTAAAAGTTTGCGGTAATACTCGAGTTGAAGACGTGCGAGTGGCTGACGATGCGGGCGCGGATTTTATCGGCGTGGTGGTGGAGGTGTCCGTATCCCGCAGGTCGGTTTCGGCGGAGGCGGCGCGGGAGTTGCTCGGCGTGACACGGCGGGCGAAGCGTTCCGCATTGTTTCTCGATCCGCTCTCCGACAGGCTGCGCGAATTGGTCGAAATTATCGATCCCGATGTTGTACACCTCACAGGCGAGGAGCAACCACGGATGCTCGAAAATTTGAGGAAATATTTCGGAGGCAAGCTTTTCAAGTCGATCCACCTGCCTCCAGCGGAAGAACAGTCCCAAACGGCGTCAACTGAAGCAAAATCCTCTCTAATCAAAAAAGCCGTCGAGTTGATCGAAACGTATGCCGGGGCGGGCGCGGATATGGTGGTGCTGGACACTCGCGATGTTTCTCGAGGTTTATATGGAGGCACGGGGAAGGTTTCCAATTGGGATGCGGCGGCGGCTATCGTGGAGGCGAGTCCCTTGCCCGTTCTCCTCGCCGGAGGGATAAGCGTAGACAATATCGAGCAGGCTATGCGCGCCGTCCGGCCCTACGGGTTTGATCTCGCAAGCGGTCTCGAACGCAAGGTAGGCGAAAAAGATCCCGAACTAGTTCGAGCCTTTATGGATAAAGTGAGGAAACTCGGTCGGCAGCCTTGACAGGCGCTCCGGGGGCGGTTATCGTTAAATAAGAACATATCGTTACCCAACGCTTTGGATAAAAAGGAGGTCCTGAACCATGTCGGAAGAGGAAAAAATCAAGGAATTGACCACCGGGTTTACAACCGTTGCGGAAAAAAGGAAATCGGATGTTCATGAAGCCGTTTACGCGGACAATGACCTGCTCCTGCCCACATTGGGCATAGTCGGAGCGTGTGTATTGGGTTTTGTCCTGGCGTTTCTTTCCATGTAATCGGCCTGCATGTTTGTTTGTTAAGATCGGCGCCCTGTTGGGGCGCCTTTTTGTTTGGCGCGTCGTTTGACACTTTCAACCGGTTAATGTACGAATGAATAAGGCCGGTGGTACGGGGATTGCCATGGGTTGGAAGAGTATGAATCGGATAGTGAACATTATAATCAGGCGATTTTATCGTTTTGCGGCAATATTGCTGCCATTGATAGTAGTTACGTCAATCGCGCCGTGGTGCATGTCTCCGCCTAAAAGAAACGTATTGCTTATTACCATCGACACCCTTCGCGCCGACCGGCTTGGATGTTACGGCTCGCGCACCGTCAAAACGCCCAATATCGATGCGCTTGCCGCCGGGGGGACTTTATTTGAAGAAACGATAACGCCTGTTCCATTGACTTTACCCAGCCACGCATCCATCCTCACGGGCCGCTACCCCGCCGAGCACGGCATTCGCGACAACGGATTCTATCGCCTTCCAAAAGGTTATCCGACACTGGCGACCGAGTTCGCGAAAGCCGGTTACCAGACCGCCGCTTTTGTGGCGTCAGGTACCTTAAACGGCGTTTTCGGTCTCAATCAAGGTTTCGACTTATATGACGACATGTCTGTAGTGAAAGGACGTACTCAACTGACCGACCGCTCTGAACGGCCTGCAGATAAAGTGACCGCCAAAGTTGCTGAGTGGCTGAAAAACAGCGTAAAAAAACCGTTTTTTTTATGGGTGCACTACTTCGACCCACACGCGCCTTACGAGCCGCCCGAATCTTACCGGGAGAAATATCGAGGGCGCCTGTACGACGGCGAGGTGGCTTTTACCGACAGGGAGGTGGGGCGGTTGTTAAAAGTTTTGAAGGAGGCGGGTTTCGAGCGCGACACACTGGTAATTTTGACCGCTGACCACGGTGAGTCGCTCGGCGAGCATGGTGAAATGTCGCATGGGGTTTTCCTTTACCGCGCGACCATGCATGTGCCGCTGATATTTTCCGGGCCCGGCGTACCGGCGGGAAAACCGATAAGCTCGATGGCTCGACTCATTGACATTTGCCCGACAATACTTTCGTACGCGCATTTGAACAAGAACTTCTCTTGCAGCGGCCGAGACCTGTGGCCGATTATCGCCGGAAGGTCGATACCCGAAGGGGAGTTGATATATATCGAAACCGAAGCGCCCGCCAACCTTATGGGCTGGAGCGCGCTAAAAGGCTTACGAACGGATCGGTTCAAGTTCATCGCCCTGCCCGCGCGGGAGCTTTACGACATCCGGGCCGATCCGGGAGAAAATCACAACCTTATCACATCGCAACCGGACGTCGCGGCGGCGATGCGAAAAAAAATGAAACAAATAGAAGCACGTTTTCCGAAATCCGGCGGCGCACGGAGCGGCTTTTCACCGGATGCCGGCACAAAAAAAAGCCTCGAAAGCCTCGGGTACGTCGGTGAAAAAGTCACCACTCGATCCGTTAAAAAGAATCCTATGGAAATGTTAGAAGTGCTGGGGTTTTACTACAAAGCGGAAGAGTCGTATCGAAAAGGGGAATGGTCGCGCGCTGCGAAAATATACACAAAAGCGTTAAAAATAGACCCCGACTGCCCTCGTATGATGCATATGCTGGCGTATTGTCTTCACCAAATGGGCGATCTCGAAGCTACGCAGAGGATTTACGAAAGGCTGCTTACGCTCGATCCGAGGTTTATCAGCGCCTGGTCGGATCTGTCCGCGGTTTATGGTAAGATGAAGGAGTATGACAAAGCCGTCGCCTGCGCAAAAGAGGCGATTCGACTCGATCCTAACAGCACTGACGCTTATTTCACGCTTGGAATGATCGACGAATTGAAAGGCCGGAAATCAAGTGCAGTCAAACATTACAGGCGAATACTCGAAATAAACCCAAATCACTACCCGGCCTTGACGCAACTCGGGACATTGCTGAACGCCGATCCATCCACTCGCGAGGAGGGTAAGAAGCTTTTAGCGAAAGCTCGTGCTATAAATAAGAAATAAAAGAGACGCAACATTAAAGCGGTCGAGGAAAATTCCTGATAACCGAAAAAAGTCGATATACGGAAAAGGAGGCGTTATGAGCACGCTTACGGAAATGTTGAGAAGCGAGGAGGTTGCCATCGAGGAGGTAACCGGACACATCGAGAACTTGCCGCACAAATGGCGGCTGGTGCAGGTATTGGAATTGGGCAAAAACGAACAATCAAAACTGTGGGATATTGCCAAGGGCGGCAAACCCATCGATTTATCTTACCTTTTGCCGGACGATGCGCCGCCGTTGAAACCGTTTCCATTCGAGGGCAAAAACAGCCTGCCGGCGTTCACGAGATTCCAGAAGGTATTCTACAAACAGCCTGATGAGGAAATCGGCGGATATAACAATCAAAACATTATGTGGTTTACCGGCCCGGGATACTACGTAACCGGACTCGAGGAGTCGCGACCGGGAGAAATTCTGATCGATTATACTCGCATACCGTGGATTCAGCCTACCGGCTGGCCGGCGATCAAGCCCAACATGGCGGGATTCAGCCGCTTCATTTACGGCGGTACCAAAGACTATTTGAGATGGGTATCCAAAGACGTCGTCATCGGCCGCGCCACAAAGGCCGGGAATGACATGCCCAATTGGTTCATACTGTGCAGGAAGGAACCGAGAGACTAGTGTTGCGTCAACCTTGTTATGTCGGTTAATGATTTAGGGCAACCACGTGCAGGCGAGCGGCCGGCCATACGGCCCGTCTGGGTCGCCCCTACGGAGCGATTTTGAAACACCATCCATGCCGTGCTCCCATATCCGTCATTTTACGAATGACATGACACTAGTTACCGTTCACTTCGTTCGCGGGAATCCCGTATCTGAGGCGAACAATTGATAATCCCGGACGGGTGGTGAGCAAGGGTAGCCCGTCTTAAATCCCGCTATAGACGGGAGTAAGCCGGAGTCTGCTCATATGGGTACCGAAGATACAGGAGAATATATCCGAATGCTTAAGTTAAGCATTACTTGTTTTAACGTTTTTCTCCTGCGGCTGACGCCGCCCAGCTTTCGTTGCACTTAAAGCTGGGCCACCCAGCGGCTTGATCAAGTCTGTGGAGTCGCGTTTGCGGCTTGGAAATATTTGAAGAGTGGTATACCGCATAATCTCAGATAAGATAATTTCAAAAAAAGATGGAAAAAGAATGTATGCGACAAGAATTATTATAATAGGAGCCGGTATAGCAGGATTGTCGGCCGCGTATTTTCTCAAAAACGCCGGCCATGAAGTGGTTATTATCGAGCGGGAATCCTGTCCGGGAGGGCGCATCAAATCCATAGACAGGGACGGCGATATCATTGATGTGGGCGCGCAGTTCATCCACTCGAATTATAAACTTACACTCGAATTCTGCCGTGAGTTCAACCTTGAATCAGACCTGGTTGAAATGAAAAGCGACGACATGCTGATGCGCGGTGGCCACCCTCACATAATCTCCTGGGGGGCGGTACGCATCTCTACCGTATCGCTGTGGTCTCAAATTAAATTATTAAAGCTGTTCCCTCCCATGTTAAGGCGGTGGAAAAGCATGGCCCTTGAAGGATGGCCCGACCTGTTGGACATGGACAAACTCGAACTGACAACCTATACACGATTGAAGCTCAATGAAGAGTGTCTGGAATACGTGGTCCGGCCCTTGATGCTGACCTACTCGATGTCCGAGCCGGAGGGTCTTTCAGTGGCATATTTTTTCCGCTCTCTTCAGATGTATCTTATGACCGGGGCGTTTTGCTTCAAAAGCGGCAACGACGTTCTGCCCAAGGCGATGTCCAAAGGACTGGATATTATATATGGCAAAACTGTAAAGAATATATTGCTGGATTCAAATGGAAACGCATGCGGAGTGAGCACCGGCGATGAAGATATAGAAGGCTCGGCTGTAATCTCCGCCATACCTTCCCCCGCGCTTCTCCCTTTATTTTCAGGATGGAACGACCGGCAGCAAGAGTTTCTCGAGGAATTTACGTTTTGTCGCTTCCCTCTGGTGACGTTCGAATGCGACTCGCTCGATGAGATAACTTACTGGGGCGGAGTGATGGACCGACAGGCGGGCGATAAGTTGTCATTTATCACGTATCCACACGTGAAATACAACAACGCGACCAGGCCGCTTTACCTGCAAGCCTGGCTGTTGGGGCCTTGGGGAGAGGAGTTAATCGATTTGCCTGATGACGAAATACTTGATGCTATCAGCACTGCACTGCGAAGAATAGACTCCGTTAATATGGATTCAGCTAAGCTGATATCGATAGAAAGATATCCGAATACATACCCCCAGTTCAGGGCGGGTATGTTCGAGAAATTATTGCGTTTCAAGGCCGCCGAGGGTTTTCCCGGGAACCTTTATTTTGCCGGCGACTATACGGAAGGTGGCCTGATAGAAGGAGCGGCGCAGTCCGGATATAAGGCTGCGCGAAAATTGATTTGAAGAACGTAGCGCTACAAAATGATATAATATATCTTAAACTTCTTGTAAAAAGATTGAAAATATTTGAGCAAAAAAACGGATTTAACTGATTTTGCAAAAGGCTCCAAACATAATAATTTCAGGGGAAAGTCTTGGAATTCTTGCGTTGACATTTATCTGAAAAATGTTTATCCTAAATGTTGGAGAGACG
>CAZDAF010000046.1:3354-14403 GCA_964503115.1 uncultured bacterium | reverse complement strand
GTCTGACTCGATATTTACCTTGTTTCTATCTCCAACTGCAAAATCTGGGATTATTCAGGTTTGATGAACTCGTAAAAACGCCGTTTTCTCACTTTTTACGAAACCATCAATTTTCGCCCGCTTTTTTCCCTGCTTGCAATTCACCGCGCAAGATTCTGCGAATGTTTTCCCTGTGGGTGTAAAAGACGAACGGCGCTATCAGTATGGCAGTGGTTATGGCAGGTCCTCGAAAAGGTCCTGCCGGCGCCGTGCCGATGACCAGTATCGGGAGAGCGAGGGCCGCTGAAAGCGCTCCGACCGCAGTGGTTTGCGCTATCAAGGCGGCGCACACCCATATAAACAACAACAGCAACGCCGCCAGCGGCGCCAGTCCAAGAAAGACTCCCAAAGCGGTGGACGCGCCTTTGCCACCCTTCATATCCAGATAGATGGGATAAATATGCCCCAGAAACGCCGCGATCCCCGCCATGGCCGCCGCTGTCGCGGAAGCCCCTATCCACCTGGCAAAAAGAACGGGCACCAAACCCTTGGCGCAGTCGCCGAGCATGGTCACCGCGCCCCATCTGGCGCCGAGTGCGCGAGATACGTTGGTCGCACCGATATTGCCGCTGCCTATTGACCTTAGATCGATTTCCGGTCTCAACCTGCGGACTATCAGCACGCCCGTGGGAATCGATCCCAAAAGGTATCCCACGACAACCACAAACAGAGTCTTCATTTTTTAATCGTCGTTTCCGTTATTCCCTTCAGGGAGGGGCAGAAGTTCCGCAATGACATATTTATCCGTGTGCAGGTATTTCCGGGCCACATTCCATACATCCTCGGGGGAGACTCGTCGAATTCGCTCCGCATATAATTGGTTTTCTTTCCATCCGAGTCCGTACAATTCGTTAAGCGCCAGGTTAACGGCCTGGTTGGCGCTTGTTTGCATGCCTATTTCGTAAGAACCGGCCACGTATTCTCTTGCGCGTTCGATCTCCTCGAGGCTCGGAGGCTCGCGTCGGATGCGTTCTATCTCCTCCATCAAACCATTGACGGCCTCGTCGCGGTTTTCAGGTTTGGTGCCCATGTACAGGAAAAATATACCGGCGTCCAGCGCCTCGACACTCACCGCGCCCACCGCGTAGGCCAGGTGCAGCCTGTCCCTCAACTCGACAAACAATCGTCCTCCCTGCCCACCGAGAATAGTGGCCAGCACGTCTATCGAGTAACGATCTTTCGAGCGCAGTGATGGGCCTAAAAAGCCCAGCACTATTTGAACCTGAGCCTTATCGCGCCTGATTTCAACCTTCTTTATTTTCCTTAAAGGCGGTTCTTTTGGGGGGAATTTTACATCGAGAGGCCGCGCGGGAACGTCGTTGAAGTATCGCTTGACCCGCGGCAATATCTCGGCGGCGCTCACGTCGCCCACCACCGCAAGCACCATGTTGCTCGGAACCAACAGCTTGCGATAATGCTCAACCAGGTGGCGGCGCGTTATTTGGGCGACGGTTTCCTTCTCCCCGAGTATCCTCGTACCGTAAGGGTGAATGCGGAATAAGTTCCTGCGGAAAGTATCGACAGTGAGAGAATCGGGCCGATCCATAAGGCGCCCTATATCGCCGATGATTTCACGCCGCTGTTGCTCGACCTCCTTGGAGGGGAAAGTCGGGTTGAGCGCCACGTCCACGAACAAGTCGAATCCTTTGATGAAATGCTTCGACAAAAACTCCGCCTGCACTCCCACGCTGTCTCTGCCGGAAAACCCGCCTATGCTTCCGGCCATGCTTTCGACTTCGGCGGCTATCTCGGTGGCTGAGCGTTTAGCCGTTCCCTTGCCTATAGTTCTGGCGATAAAGGCGCTTATACCGCGTCGTTTGGGAGGATCGAGCCGCACGCCGCCCAGCATCGCCATCCGGTACGCCACGACCGGTGTGCCATGCTGTTCCTTGATCAGCACCGTCAGGCCGTTGCTCAACACTACTTTCTTTACTCCGGCCACCGGAGAAATAGCCGGCTTCCAATCGAGCGCCTTTCGCACGAGAACCTCGAGGGAAGCTTTATCCAGACCTTTGACCGCCGTGGAATCGGGCAATAACGCTGTAACGGTGATGTTTTGAGACGTGAAGTATTTTCGCGCCACCGCCATTATGTCTTCGGCGCTGACGGCATCGACGGCCCGAAGGTATTTTTCCTCGAACCCTATATCGCCGGCTATGACTTCGTAAAAACCTAGCTTTCGAGCTTCTCCCTGAACCGTTTCGCGGGAATACACCGCCTCGCTCTCGATGTTGGTTTTTGCGCGGCTGATTTCCTCCGTTCCCGGCGGATAGGATTTCAATCGCGCCATTTCGGTGAGAATCGCCTCGAGCGCTCGACCGGTTTTTTTCGGATCGAGCGTTGCGCCTACTATCGCCAGGCCCGGATCGCGCGGTGTGAACGTGTAAGAATGGATACTGTGCACAAGTCCTTTTTCAGATTGCACTTTGCGGTAAAGAATGCTCGATTCCCCGGTACCAAATATGTAGCTCAATACATCCAGAGCGGGAATGTCATCATCGCACACACTGGGAATGTGGAAAGCAATCTCGAGGTATCCTTCGGTAACGTCGCCGCGCAGTATGGCAAAGCGCGGCTTGCGCTGTCGAGGCTCGGGCGGCAGTTCCCGAGACGGCATCGCCCGCTTGCGAGATGAAAGTTTAACGGTACCGAAATATCTCCCAATTAAATCCATCATGTTCCCGGCGTCGAAATCTCCCACGGCCACAAGTACCATGTTGCCGGGCGTGTACCATTTCCGGTAAAAGTCCAAGACATTCCGACGGGTGAAGGCTCTCACACTTTCCTCGGTGCCGATGATCGGCCTGCCGTATGGGTGAACTTTGTAAGTTGTTCTCAACAAGGCGTGCGACAAACGAACTTTGGGAGTATCGCGTCCGCGCCTTATCTCTTCGATGACCACTTGAAGTTCCTTGTCGAGCTCGCCGGGGTCGAAGCTGGAATGGAACATAGCGTCCGAAAGAACATCCAGGCCGAGTTCAGTGTGCCGCGAAGGAATGACGATGTAATAAACGGTTTCATCAAGAGAGGTATAAGCGTTAATGTCTCCGCCGCCGGCCTCAATTTCACCCGCAATTCTGCCGACGCCGCGCTTTTTGGTGCCCTTGAAGAGCATGTGTTCATGCACGTGAGCCAGACCGTATTCGCCGATTTCTTCGACAGCGCTCCCCGCCTTGACGTATACCATGAGTGCGACGACCGGCGAAAAGCGGTTTTCTTCCATAATAACCGTCAGTCCGTTATTCAGAATATAGCGCAACACGCGCCCGCTCCTTTCTATTTTGGGAGATTTTCCGGCGTGTATCGGAACCTCGGCGACGCCCTCTTGCCCGGACGCCGCCAATATCAGCAAGGCTGCCGCCGGAAAAAGCAGCCGTTGCGGAAAGCCTTTAAGGCTCATCCCCCGGCGGCCTCCTCGATAGCGCTCGTGAAAGCTTTAACGATAGGTCCGAAATCGCCCTTTCGAGCGGATTCATCGCCAAATACACCCGAGCCGGAAATAAAGCTGTTGGCTCCTGCGCGTACCGCTTCCCTTACGTTGTTCAGCTTAATGCCGCCGTCAACCTGCAAATCCACATTCAACCCCAATTCGTCTATCTTCGAGCGTAAAGTTCGAATCTTGGTCAACGCGCCCGATATGAACTTCTGGCCGCCGAAACCGGGGTTGACGCTCATCACCAGCGCGAGGTCTATTTCCGGCAGCACGTCATACAGCATCGAAACCGGCGTGGCGGGATTTACGGCGGCGCCCGCTTTCGCGCCGGCTTCCTTGATTACCTGTATAGCGCGATGCAGGTGTGCAGTCGCTTCAACATGCACCGTTACCAGGTCTGCGCCGGCTTTTATGTAATCGGTCACCCATAATTCCGGGTTGTCGATCATCAAGTGGGCGTCCACCAGGACATCGTCCGGGACGTGCTTTCGAACGGCCTTCACCGCCGGTGCGCCATAGGTGAAGTTGGGAACGAAATGGCCGTCCATTACGTCCACCTGTATCCACTTTACGCCGGCGTGCGCCAAACCTTCCACCGCCGTGCCGATGTCGTCCAAATCCACCGGCAATATCGAGGGAGCCAAATGATATTTCATCGGAAATTACCTCCATAAGAAAATAGAAAATTCAGTATAACCCGCAGAAATCCAAAAGGAAAGTGCCCCGAACGCTTCGAACTTGGTTTGAACGCAAATCGCAAGGCGTTTTGATATTCATCCCGGCCATCGCGGGAGACTTTTGCGCACTTTTGGATTAAAGTGTTACTCTAATAAAGATGCGAAGGGGCGAGGGATCCGGAGTTCGAGTGCGATATGGAGAGGATACTTATGGCGGTCGCACCTGCCCCTTTGAGTTTTGAAATCATCGAGTCATTGATAAATATGAGGTGTGGATATAATGGGCGATGCGCCTGAGAAAGTTCGAGATAAGAATCGGCGCGGCGGTAAAACGCGCAGGTTGCTCTTTGCGTTAATAGCGGTCTTGACGGTGCTTTTTGCCGTCGAGGTTATACTGCGAGTGGCCGGTTTGGACGAGATACACGGTCTCTCCGGCCTGGATATGCGCCGCGATTTGGGAGATTTCGTCAGGTTCCTTGAGTGGGACATCAACGTTGAAAAAAGCTCCGGAGGCAGTCTGTTTATAGAAGATTCGGAATTTCTATGGCGGTTCAGGCCCGGGTTTGAGGGCTGGGCGCGCGATTTCTTCTTGATGACAGTCACGGATCAGGCGCCAAGGTGGCACTTCAGGATCAATAAACGAGGTTTTCGCGGCCCTGATTTTGAAGAGGTCGCTGCGCCGGGTACGTACCGGGTGTTGTGCCTGGGTGATTCGTGCATTTTCGGATTTGGAGCTGACGAGGAAGACACTTTTCCGGTAAGGCTTGGCTCGCAACTGGAAGCGATTTGCCCATCGTGCCGGTTCGAAGTGATAAACATGGGAGTGTCGGGATATTCGTCCCGGCAGGGACTCGAGCTGGCAAAGCGATGGATACCTCGCCTCGCCCCGAAAGTCGTGGTGGTTGCTTACGGAACTAACGACTGGTGGAGGCGAGAAATTACCGATGACGAGGCGATGGCCCGTGCCCGCACCTTGACCGCCGGGTTGAATAGGTTTTTGCGCAAATTCGCGACGGTAAAATTCATTGCCGACCTCGCGCCGAAAAAAACTGAAAGGGAAAGAGGCGATATACTGCTGTCCCACCGTGTGGCGCAACTTCAATATGAAAAAAACGTCGAGACTATTGCCGAAATTGCATTGAAGCAGGGCGCGAAAGTGATGCTTATGGACGTGAATTTCTACGTGCCCTACGGGACGGAAGCATTAAGAAAAATATCTGAAAGAAAACAGGATTACTTGTATCTCGACGCGGTGGAAATTTTGGCTCGAAGTCTTCGCGATGTTGATCGGTTTAGGAATGAGTACCCGGTAAATGCGGAGGTTGCGGAAAAAATATATGACCGGGTAATTCGCAGCCGTCCGATATTTTACCTGATGGTAGATCCCGTCCATCCCAACGGCCTCGGTAACAATCTGTTAGCCGAAAAATGCGCGGCGATGTTAATCGGCGCAGGCCTTGATCGGCAAATGGTGGATTTAATGAACGCCGCAATCGAATCTCTACCCGCTGCGAGGGCCAAGGAAACGCACTTGTTTTCGGAAACGGCGCTTGAAGAACGCTTGAAGGAAGTTACGCAAGACAGGCCTTAATAAAAAGCCAACGGTGGAGCTTGAGTTTTGACGCATAAGCCCGGTAAAGCTATAATATTTCGTAAAAGATGAATGTTTTCCTGATCAATCCTCCATATTATTTCTGGAGCGGACTCGAATATCTGACTCAAAACCTAGGTTTGGGTTACATCGCCTCGTGCCTGTTGGCCGACGGTCACGAGGTCGAGGTATTGGATGCGCTTGCCGAAGGTAAAGACCGGCTCGAAAGGATCATGGTGGAAAACCGGCAGGCGAATAGATACGGGATGAAGTTCGACGATATCGCCGACCGAATCCCCGCAGGTACCGATCTTATCGGGATCACCTCTCCGTTTTCCAATCATGCCACCATCATAGACGGCCTAAGTCGTGTTATCAGGGAACGGTTTCCCGACGTGCCGATGGTGCTGGGAGGCGTATACGCATCAACGCAGCCCGAGCGGGCTTTGGAATCTTCGGTGGATTTTGTGGCGGTCGGTGAGGGAGAAAGCCCGATGCGCGCGCTGGCGGTAGGTAAAGACCCGGCGGATATTCCGGGGTTATGGTATCGGCGCGACGGGCAAGTGGTGGATGGAGGCCGCTCGGAAATGATACCCGACATGGACTCGATTCCATTCCCGGCGCGGCATTTGCTCCCGATGGAAAAGTACTTCACTCTGTCTCCGCGAGGCGCTCCCGACAGCCTCACCGCAACTATGATCACCAGTCGTGGTTGCCCTTTTAATTGCACTTTTTGCTCCATCCATCCCGTTTATGCCAGAAAATGGCGGGCTCGTTCCGCAGAGAACGTTTTGGCGGAAATTGACGAACTTATAGAAAAATGGGGGATCACCTCGATTGAGTTCGAAGACGATAATCTTACGTTGGATCCCCCGCGCGCTAAGGCTATTTTCAAAGGTCTGATCGACAGGCCGGTGGGCTGGAGTTGCCCCAACGGGTTACGGGTGGATTCGCTGGATGAGGAGTTGATCGAATTGATGCACCGTTCGGGATGCTATGTGGTGCACCTCGCAATAGAATCCGGCGATCCGGAAATGCTGTCGGCCATGAATAAAAAGCTGAATCTGGACAAAGTGCTGGAAGTGGTGAATATTTGCAACAAGCTGAAAATTCCATTTGTCGCCTTTTTCATAATCGGGCATCCCGGTGAAACCGAGCAGCGATTCAGAAGAACAATGCGCTTCGCCAAACGACTTACGGAAATGGGGATGGTTAACTGCGGAGTCCACATCGCCACTCCATACCCCGGCACCGAGTTGCTTCGCATGTGCCGTGAGAAGGGCTACCTGATGCACGACACCGAACGGCGTCCAATGTTCCCGCCCGACATTCATATAGCCACACCGGATTTTGATAAGAATGACATCATGTACCGCGTTTATCGCATGAAATTAGCAACCGGCCTGTTACCGGACTTTGCAAGCGGCGTACGCGGATTTATCCGATGGAAAATCCGCCCGAAAATATCGAAGATCGGTTTGGATCGGCGCAAATACATAGCGGAAATGCCCGATAAGTTCATGGAAGGCTTTCACGGACCTGAAATGTGGCGCGACGGCATAAGCTATCGGTGGAGTACAGGTGAAGCTTTTGTTAGGGTGAAAGTGTCCGGACGAGCTAAAAGTATTAAGCTTTTCGCAAAATGCAGCGTACCCAGATCGGTCCGGGTTTTGCTGGAAGATGTTTCTTTGGGCGAGCTGGCAGTGGAAAATCGATGGGCTGAATACCGCCTTCCCCTCCCGGAAAATCATCCGGTTGGGGAAGCCGAATTAAAATTTAAGTGCGATACAATGACCCCCTCCAAGCTGGGTTTCAGTGAGGACAACCGGTCTTTAGGATTTATTCTGGGTTGGTATCAATTTAAAAGCAAGCAATGTCCCATTGCATAGCTGGAGACGTACGGTTAACGGATCGGCTCGTCGGGTTCCATATCTAACGCCAATTGGGTAAGGCTGCTGCCGATAATCTTGAAGGGAGAAACTTTTTCCATTGTCATCGCCGCGCTCCCCAGTTTTTGAGCGCCTTCCACCATATTTTCCAGCGTTTTCTTCACGTATTCTTCATCGTTTTCGAGCGCGTTTGCGAGCTTTTCAAACAACTGGTTATCATGTTCCGAAGCTACACACCATTCCATATACGCCTCGTCTTCCCTGGGGTAAGAAGACAGATAGGGAAGCCCTGCCGGGTTGTTGTCCTTACGGTTGTATTCGAACCTGCGGCACGTCGGAGTTTTTACCGGCTGCTTCTCGGAAAGACGACGCATCTTTTCCCTCGAGGCCTTCTGGAATATCCATGCTTCCCTTGCCCTGTCCCTCGCGTCCGGCTCGCCCATCATGGCCACGTAGTCGCTTCTCAGCTTTTTCAGGTCTTCCCTGACATTTTCGTTCGGAGCGAAAAATTCCGCAGACTTAAGAATGGGGAACAACTCCCGGGCCGCCTTGCGATGATAGTTTATACGCTTCTCCCTGAGATCGGCGTGTTTACTTTCCGCGCAGAACTTGATCCCGTTAACGTGCACCCTCAACTCGCGCATCACGCTGGGGCCCGCATGCTTGTAAAGACGGTAGTGACCGCTTTCGACAATTTCCCAAAGCTCCTGTGTCGTGAAATTCTCCTCGTACTCGGTTCCGTCGGCTCTCCCGAAATACCGCTTCGGCAAATTCAGCAAAAAGCCGGGGTTCTTTTTCCACAGCTCGGTGCCGGGTATCGGGACCAACGGAAGTATCTGCGAGCGTGTGGGCCTCAACTCACAGAAAGATTCCAGGTCTTCAATGATTGTTTTCTTGTCGTGGAAGTCCCATCCGCCTATCCAGCTTCCGATGGTTGTTATGCCCACCCGGTGAAGTTCGTTGAATGTTTCCGTAATGTCCCGTCCCTGCCGCTTCGGCAGATCGCTGAACATGCTCTCGACGCCGATCCAGATACTCCCCACTCCCAGCATGGGCAACTCATCCAGATCGTATTTTGATAAGTCTCTGTTGGTTCCGAATCCGAAAAAGACGACCTTGTCCAATCCCAGAGCGGGGTCTTCACGGAGCTTAGTGCCGAACTCGTAGACCTTTTTTTTATCCCTGTAGAGGTTTTCGTCGAAAACCGTGACCCCTTTCAACCCGGGCCTCGTCTGGAGATGTTCTTTCACACCTTCATACATGGACTGCGCATCGGCAAGCTCTATGAACTCTCCGTCGAAATATGCGCTCGTGGAACAAAAATCGCATTTGTTCGGGCATCCCAGCCCCGAAACGATATATGCATGTTTTCCCTTAGGGTAAGGATTGATCCATGGCAGGTCCGATCCTCCCAAAGGCGAGACCGGCTGAAGGATAGGCCGATCCACGTCTTCGCCCAAAAGCCCTCTCAAATACTTGACGCCCTCTCCATGGCAGATATGCTCGACCATGGCCGATAGCGGATCGGCCCCCTGGAACATGGTGTTGAAACAAATAGTGCCGTAACCGCCGAGAATAACCTCGGTGTTCGGGCATTCGCGCCTCAACCTGTCCACCATTTCCGTGCAACCCGCAATGTTGAGCAGCGTGAAATTTATTCCCACGTAATCGTATTCTTCTTTTTTAACCTCGGCGACAAGCTCGTCCAGAGTCGGGAATTCGAGCACGGTTGCGGGCGTCTCCAGGTTCAGCGCCAGGAAGTGGAGCGCTTCGCAATGCATGTGACCTGTTTCCGTGAAGATGTCCTGGCCTTTCGTAAGGCGATCCTGGGCTAAGTCGTACATTACGTTCAAGGCCCCATAAGGCCCCGCCACCGGTGTGAATAGTATCTTTTTCATGTAACACCCCCGAAAACAATTTGGTTATTCTATTTATAGCACATATTCTTAGACAGGTAATCCACCCTTAGTTTCCTGACAAGTAGTGCGAAAAGGGCTACGTCCCGGTGTAATATCTAAACAAACCGACATCATCGAAACCGATATTACATAAAAACTCTCGCTCGACGCCGGGAGAAAAACATACCAATCACCGGAAAAAAGAAGCCGGACATGTTCCCTTAAAACCTTGGACTGAAAGGATAAGGTTACTCTTGCAGTTATTTGGTTTCTATGAAACAATACTAGAGATTCCGTTTCGGAGGGAGAATGAACATGAAGAAACCGAGAGTTCTCTTAACAGCGTCCTATGGACCTAATAAACTCGCGTGGGGTCAGGATCAGTACGACATCGGCAGGTCTCGTCTTTCTCGCGGGCACGGCGTGTTTGTGGGGGATTCGCACCTTCACTATTTCGCCTTGTACCTCATTGCGGAAAACCTTTCCTGCCCCGTGACCGTACTTGAAAACCCCCACTGGGACGAATTCGAACGGGAACTCGACGAAGGGTACGACTACGTGGGCATTCAGCTTAAAAGCCTCTACACCGCCAAAATCGCAAGGATGATCAAACGCATACGCGAGAAATCTCCCGACACGAAGATAGTAATCGGAGGTTACGGTGTTGGGACCCTTTCGCATCCCGTTCCGGGCGACGTGGACGGTGACGCGGACTATATCCGTGAAAACGCCGATTACCTTTGCCGGGAAGAAGGCGTTTGTTTCATGCGCCGTCTGCTGGAAGATGAACCTGTCGACCGGGAGATAACTCAGTATCACCTGCCCAGTTGCGGGATGCACATCCCCGGACTTCCCGTTGAAGTAACCAACGGAACGATACTCGTGAGTCTCGGCTGTCCCAATGCCTGCGATTTCTGTAACACAAGCGCTTTCTTTTATCACAAGAAAATATTCGTGGCCGAGCCCGAGCAGGTGTACAAATTCATCAAACATTACCAGAAGAGATCGAAATCCAAGGATATATTCATCGGTCTCTGGGACGAGGATTTCTTCCTGGACCCCGATTATGTGAGAGAGCTGGGGCGCTTGCTCCGTAACGACAGGGACACTTGGGGAGTGCAGTGGTTCTGCTTCGGCTCGACGCGTTCGCTCAACGGGTTTACCGCCGAGGAACTGCGCGATTGCGGTTGCGCCCAGATTTGGATCGGCGTCGAGAGCTTTTTGTCCGGTGAGGGCACTACCGAGGATCAGTACGCTAAACGCAGAGGATCCGATATAAAGAAATTGTTCGCGGATTTGCACCGGAACGGTGTCACCACTGTCGGCTCTCTCGTTCTCGGCTTCGATTTCCATACGCCTGAGAACATAAAGAAAGATATAGACCAGTTTGTGGCCTTGAAGCCGATGTTATACCAGATATCGCCGTTAACTCCCTGCCCCGGTACGGCGTTATACGATAGAATGATCGAAGAAGACCGCATTTTCGATAGTTACAAGTGGGAAGATCTCCATTTGTGGAAAG
>CAZDAF010000046.1:0-3344 GCA_964503115.1 uncultured bacterium | reverse complement strand
AAGACGATATTTTTAAGTTGAATAATTTCAAACCGGGCGAAATCAAAGAATATTTCGATTACGCACATGATAAGATCAGGGATAATCTGGGGCCTCCCAATCTGCAATTTATGGAAAGCATTCTCGACGGCTATCAATGCCTTAAAAGTGCCGGCGGAGAGATGAATGACTACAAGGCCAAACTGGCCAAGCTTACCGCTATGGGCGTATACGCTACGTTGCATTCAATCAAAAGGCTTTATCACAGCCCGGTGGTTCGCGAACGCGCATTGATGCTCGAACGGCGATACCGCGACGAAATGGGCAATCCGCATCCGGTCGCTACGGTCGCCTCGCGCTATATAACTCGCAACCTGCGGAAAGAAATGCTGGGTGCGCCGGAAGAAGTCGTATCCGACCCGCCTCCACGATGGACATATTACAATACCGACGGGCCGGAAGATCGTGTCTATGTGCGGAAAGGCAGAAAAGCGAGAAAGGCAAAGCCATATAAAAATCACCACGCCGTTAAGGTGAAATATCTTCGAAATTAAACAAAACGCAGTTCGGTAAGGTCTATACCGATCGATCATAAGCCCTCGGCAGGTGGTTTACTCCGCCGCCTCTGAACAGCGAAACAAGACAAGTAGCGACACAGAATTCTTACTTCGTCAATCTCTTGAGGCCGCGGGTGGCCCGGAGAGTATTCTCCGGGTTCCGCCATAGCAGGACAAGAGGTAACTACCCTATTTTTCAATAATCCGACAGGCATATATTTTTCCCAAGTGTTGCCCTGCGGCCTCTTGTCCCTACGGGACACGGACAATACTGTCCTTGTCACCCGTGTGGATTGGTCTAATTAAGAAAATTTTACAGGATAAAGCTAAGTATTAATAACTAATGTTCACTTGTTCCATAAAGACAGACATGACAATTGATACCAGATTTATCAACTTTAAATTTTGGCTTGGCTTGACCTCCGCCTTCGTATATTATGAAGTATCCTGGAAGTCGAGCCATACACAAGCTTGAATAATCTTGCTCTGTCGTTGGAGAATCAGCAAAAAGTATTACTTCTCCGAGTTTTCTCTTATTAGCTGAAAATAATTCAGGTATCGATAATTCAACCATCCAAAGTGCTTCATCTCCAAATTGAGATTCGAAGTCCCCTAAAAAAATTTCGTTTGTAATTCTTTCCTTATCATCCCATCCTCTGATCATTCTGAGGTGTTCAACATATCTTTTCCCATCAATTAACACAGGTCTTATTACCAGAAGTTTAATAAAATGATAAAAATTAAGTCTTTTTGCCCAAGGGCCCGCATCCTGTATGAGTGGGAAAAAATCAATTAAATAACCGGAACCAATGCTTTCCGCTTCAATTGAATCCATTAAAACATTTGGGGGCTTCGGAACGAGAACAGAGGCCCCTTTGATGCCTTCGAAATAATCCTTTGGTACACAATAGTTTGAACCATAATTATCATCATGGATTATGAACATATCAGTAAATGCTTCACTTGGAGTGTATTGAATTTTATCGCTTACTTTAAAGTATCCTTCCAACGGGCTAGGCATTTCTGCTCTGGGAACCCATGTGTCTTCATTGAAGGTGTGTCCAATAATAGGGATGGCGTGGTGATCGTTTGAAGTTGCAACCGGGAATATAACAATAGCGGGAAAACCGGATTCTACACCACCATATATCCATTTCCTTAGCGGTACATCAGCTGTTTTCATTGCTTCCTGACAATTGGCACCAGCCGAATTTAGGATTTTAATTAAATCGTCTTTATCTAATCCATCGATAGGATTACTAGATTTATCAATCCCAATGATTTTATTCATCTCTCGATATGTCATGTCCCCTTGATCCGAAAAACGGGAAATTGCCGTGCGCAGAGCCACATGAGCACAAACATTTGATATCGAATTTTGCTGAGCGTAAAGATAGCCATCTATTTCGAAAGATTTACTGTTTACATCACATTTCCAACAAGGACATCCATGTATGTAATTATTGGCATGCTTACTGTGTTTTATAACAGATTCGTAAATCCTGATAATTGGAAGAGAAGAACCAAATAAGTTGAATTTTAATACCGCATAACCCAGAAAATCTCCTGGCTCGGTATCGGAAAGCTCATTCAAATGCCCAATTTGTTTTTTAAAAAAACTTAAACGATGGATTGTGCTGGTTTGAAAATCATTGTTACGCTGTTTGATATCTTCATCCTCTTCCTTAATATCATCAGATTTTTCTATTTGCTCAATAATGAGAGATTTCCCCTCATGCTGCCTAACTTGAGAGAATAGGCGTTGGATCGGAATGTGTATCGGAAAGTCGGGAGGAAGGATTTCTTCTATGAAATCAAAATTTGAAAATGGGCGATCAATAGAGACTAGCTCTGGCTTAATCGTGGGAGAATTTCTCGAAAACTTACTCATCTGGAGGGAAACATCATTTGACTTTAAATTGGATTTCTTTCTTGAATCGCTCCTTGTTCTCTTTGTGTCTTTTAAGAAAGATAGTCACATCATCATTCATTTTTGGCAATGTTTTTTCGATTGCTGTACCCGACATGGCTCCTATTAGAACCTTGCGTTTTTTTTCAGCTTCCCTGTTCACCACAATACACCCCCTTCAAAATTTCACAGTTGATGTTTTAGCTCTGATACTTGATGAGCGCTGATCAAAATAAGCGATATTGCTCTTTTTTCCAAGGGTCCTCCGGAAAGTACCTGATTGTTCTTCCCTTTTAGCCAGCAATCATTGATTGATTTAAATCCCTTTTATCCTCTCGCTTCTGAGAAAAGAAGTCTATAACAACCATTCCGAAAAGTCAATAGACACCGTTCATTTTCTCCTCGGTCAAAGCATACTTTATGCTCTGTTGGCAAGTATACAATAATTTCACTCAAATTTCAATTATCTCATTATTTTTTGTTAAAGCCGGGCACCATGGACTACGCTACCAGCGTAGTCCGTGCAATGACCTAAACATAAAGTAAGACGCGGACAAGGTTTTTGACCCTGTCTATGTCGCTACACTCCATGGATGCTTTTTCTGTGACAATGGACCTTGAAAAAAAATTCAAAAAAATTCCGGGGATAGTTGTCCTGACATTATCGATATTGGTTGAATTGTGATATGGTTTTGGGGATGGGAACCGTTTAATATCGGATACTTGGCGATTTGCCCCGGCGTCGCCGCCGGTGGCGAGCTGCTGCTTCGTTCCGCTACGCTACACTGGCGGCCTCGATTTTGATTGGCTTTGGGCGAGTCATCCGTCATGTATGTACTTATTGTGCAATACACACCGTAAAAGACGAGTGATTTTTTAAAATCGCCGCTTCGCCTTTG
>CAZDAF010000045.1:0-14698 GCA_964503115.1 uncultured bacterium | reverse complement strand
CCACCCCGCATCTGGGTGATATAGAGAGCACCAATCCGTGCGGTGAACAACCGCTTTTGCCGTATGAATCCTGTAATCTGGGAAGTATAAATCTGGCCAAAATAGTCAAGGACGGAGACATAGATTTTGATGAATTACGCCGTATTGTCTGGTGCGCCGTACACTTCCTTGACAACGTTATAGAGGTAAACCGCTACCCATTGCCCGAAATCGAAGATATGACGCATATCGGCCGCAAAATAGGTCTTGGAGTGATGGGTTTTGCCGATATGCTTATTGAACTCGGTATTCCATATAATTCTTCTGAAGCTTTAGTTGTGGCCGAGAAGGTGATGAGTTTTATCGGTGATGAAGGGAAAGTTGCCGGCGCGGCGCTGGCGGAAAAGCGGGGGCCTTTCCCTGCGTTTGATGACAGCACCTTCGCCCGCAACGGTGAACCTCAACTGCGTAACAGCACAGTCACCACTATCGCGCCCACCGGCACTATAAGCATAATCACGGGATGCTCCTCGGGAATCGAGCCCATTTTCGCAGTTTGCTACGTGCGCAATGTGATGAACAACGATGAATTAATCGAGGTTAATCCGATATTCGAGAGGATCGCCCGCGAGCGCGGCTTTTATAGTGAAGCATTGATGCGACAAATTGCCGAGCAGGGCCACCTTGAAGGTATCGAAGGGATTCCCGATGATATTGCCCGGTTGTTTGTGACGGCACATCAGGTTACGCCCGAGACTCATATACGCATGCAGGCCGCTTTCCAGAAATATACCGATAACGCCGTAAGCAAGACGGTAAACTTCCCCGAGGATGCCACACCCGAGGAAGTTGCCGAGGTTTATATGCTGGCATGGAAGCTAGGCTGCAAGGGAGTGACGGTATATCGCGACAAAAGCCGTGATTCTCAAGTGCTCAACATCGGAGAAGTCAACCGGGACGGATCGTCCACCGAAACGCTTTCCGACCAGGTTTCCGGTTCGCAGTTGCATACCTTGCCGCCTCTTTCTCCCAGAAAGCGGCCGGACGTTATTCGCGGCGCCACTAGAAGGTTGAAAACCGGTTGCGGAAATCTCTACGTTACCATCAATGAGGATGAGGAAGGGATGTTCGAGTTATTTACCGCGATGGGCAAAGCAGGCGGCTGCGCATCGAGCCAGGCGGAGGCTGTCAGCAGACTTATTTCGCTTGCGCTAAGGGCGGGTGTGGATACGGAGGCCGTATTGCGTCAATTGAGGGGCATATCCTGCCCCGCGCCGGCATGGCAAGACGGCGAGATGATAATGAGTTGCGCAGATGGAATTGCCAAAGCTATGGAGCTTTACGTGGCCGAAACACGTCACAACGGCGAGAGCGTAGTGAAAAAAGTCGAGAAACGCGTTCAGCGGGAGCAGGAGCGTCCTGTAAGTCACAACCCCACGCCGGTTGATGGGCCGATGCTCACCATTTGCCCGGATTGCGGCTCTCGCTTGGAATTTGGGGGCGGCTGCGCTTATTGCCGTGGCTGCGGATTTCAAAAATGTAGTTGAGTTTCCGACCCCGGTATACCGGAACGGTCGGAGGAAATGGTGCGCCGGTTGAATCCAAGCGGCGTGATAAATGTCAACTTCTCAAAGGAAGCGGCTCTTTATGGGCCGCTTTCGGTTTTTGGTGTATTTCCGTAAAATTTAACGACTTTTTGAGGTATCCCTTTACATAATGGATATTTTGTTTAAAAATATGTAAGTTTAGTTGGAAACCGATGGGTGTAACAATTGGAATAGATTTGGGAACTACCAATTCCTGTGCGGCGATAGTGGTGGACGGCAAGGCCCGAATTATCTCCGATACGGGCGGCGGTTTCACCATTCCCAGTATGGTTGCCGTGGACGAGAAGGGCAACCGGCTTGTGGGGCAGTCTGCCAAACGTCAGAGTCTCGTCAATCCCCTTAACACCATATACGGCGCCAAGCGACTTATCGGAAGACGATACCAATCCAAAGTAATGGATGACGTAAAAAAACATTTTACATACGACATGTCCCAGGGCGATAATGACGATGTGCTTATCAGGATGGCGGGTGAAGTGTACGGCCTGGATGAAGTCAGTGCTTTGATTCTCGATAAAGTGCGAAATACGGCCCAGGACATACTCGAGGAAGAAGTCACCAGCGCCGTGGTGACAGTTCCGGCCTACTTCAGTGACCGGCAGAGACAGGCCGTTAAAGACGCCGGAAAAATATCCGAACTGGAAGTGCTTCGAATAATAAACGAGCCTACCGCCGCCGCGCTGGCTTATGGCTGGGGCAAGCATCTGCAACAGCGTGTGGCCGTATACGATCTTGGCGGCGGAACATTTGACTTGAGCCTGCTCGAGGTACGCGATAACGTTTACGAGGTTAAAGCTACCGGCGGGGACACGTTCCTCGGAGGCGTCGATTTCGACAACCGGCTTATGGATCACATTATGAACACTTTCCAGAAAGATAGCGGAGTTGACCTTTCGGATGATGCTTTAGCTTTACAAAGGGTAAAGGACGCTTGCGAAAGAGCGAAAATCGACTTGTCCACCAAGCAGGATGCGCGAATAAATATCCCTTTTATCGCGATGGGAGATGATGGTCCGGTTAATCTCGACATCACGGTAACGCGCGATCAATTCAATTCCATGGTCGAAGACCTTGTAGACAGTACATTGGACACATGCAAATTCGTTCTCGAAGACGCTGCCTGGACAACGGACGATGTTCAGGAAGTGTTGCTTGTCGGCGGTCAGACGCGCATGCCTTTCGTGCAGGAGAAGGTCGGCGAATTTTTCGACAAGCAGCCCAGCAAGGGCGTGCATCCCGACGAGGCGGTCGCAATAGGCGCCGCATTGATGGCGTATTCTCTAACCGAAGTCTCCGAATATAAGATAACGCTCATCGACGTCCTGCCGATGAGCATCGGTGTCGCTCTTGCTAAAGATCGCTTTCACAAAATATTCCCCCGAAACACCAGCATTCCGAACGCCACCAGCATGGTGTTCACCACCAGCAAGGACAACCAGAAACAGTTGAAACTCAAGATCTGCCAGGGTGAAAATGACAAGGGCAGCGAGAACGAGTTGTTGGGAGAGTTTGTCTTCACCGGAATATCACCGGCTCCAAAAGGTCAGGCTCGCCTCGAGGTTATATTGAAACTCTCGCCGGAAGGCATGCTTACCGTCGAAGCGCAAGACCCCGATACTAAAAAATGGATCGAAACAACTATCACGGTTTCGAGCGGAATAACTCAAAAAACGCATAAGACGAATCTTATTGAAAAGAAACCTCCGCCGGTTAAAAAGGAAAAGAACGAAGCCACTCCTGCGCCCGGGAAGTCCGCCGCCCGACTGCCTACACCGCCGCCCGCCCGATCAGTTCCGAAGCCTCCACCCGCGAAGCCCGCCTCGTCGGATAAGCAAGCTGCTCCGCAAACGCCGCCCCCCACCCCCCAACCGCCGCCCGACAAAACTCCCACTCCCGGCCTGGGATTGGAGACAATGACCACCAAGTCAGGAAGGACTGTGATTAAACGCGATCCGATTACCGGTCAGATCATAAGGAATGTGCCTTCAGAAGAGAAAGAAGCTGCCGAGCAGGATGAGAAAAAGGAATTCAAACGGTATAAACCTCCCCCCAAACCTCCGTCGCTCGGCGAAAAAATATCTTCCTGGTTTAAACAAATATTCAAAAAGTAAAAATAAGCTAAACGGCGTTACAACGTGTGCATACGCACCTTTCGCAGGAGTGCCTGTGGGCCTTCCGTTTTGCACAGGTAATCGTCGGCGCCGCTCTCGATGGAAAGTTCCCTGAGTTCATCGGCGGATTTGTTCGAGTAAAGAATAATAATGGGTATTGGATCGAGGAGTTTTCGGACGATCTCGACGACCTTTGTTCCTTTCAGAGCGGGCATCATGACATCGACAAGCAAAACATGCGGAGAAAATTCCTTTATATCGTTGGTAGTACCGATTGCACGGCTGGATGTGCGGACTTCGAAGCCGCTTTTGTCCAATATCCGCTTTGCAATCGAAAGTATACCTTCGTCGTCATCGAGCACGTAAACACGCTTTTTCGATTCTTCCATTGGCCCTCTCCCAATTCATCACATACTAATTATGATAACACATAGTACCTTATAAAATCAACAAGATATGCACGAGCGGTTTTTTTCGCTCCTCTCCGCCCGGTTGACAATGAGTTAAACGGAAGTGATTTTCAATCCTGAAAATATCATGAAGGAAATTTTCAACGTTTGGAAGAAGCCGCGCCTGCTGGTGCTGGCGAGTTATACTGCGGCGGTATACGCGGCGGTGGTTATACCGTTTAAGTACGGTCTGCCGCTTATTCCCGGAGCGACTGAAATCAGGCCCGGGGTGGCGGTGCTTTTTCTCTGCGGTTTCCTTTTCGGCCCGGCGGCGGCTTGGGGAGGAGCTTTCGGCAACCTTCTCGGAGACTTTTTCGGTGCCACCCTTGGTGTGAGCAGTATTTTCGGGTTTGTAGGAAATTTCCTGTTGGCTTACCTGCCGTATCGCGCCTGGGAGGTGATGCGCGGCGGCAGAGCATTACCGGAAATGGAACCTTTCCGATGGATGAGATACATTTTGACAATGGCACTATGGCGTTTCAGATACTTTTGGGCAGACTTGAAGAGCAAGAAAGTTTTGCCTCAAAAACCTGTAAAACCCGCACCTTTAAAATGGCGAAGTGACGTAATTGTGCCATTGCGGTGGTGGTTCCGCTACGTACTGGCGATAGCGCTCGGATCGGGGGCGTGCGCGGGGATAATAGCGTGGGGACTGGACCTGGCGGTAAGACTTCCATTTTTCATTCTGGGCACAATAATTTTCTTTAACAATATGCTCATGGGCTTGGTGTTGGCGCCCTTGCTCCTTTTGCTTATCGTGCCGAGGATGGAAGCGTGGGGGTTCACATATAAACAAATGGAGTCATCGAGGTTGGAGCCCGGCATGATTGCGAGGTTCGGATTGATATCGGTAGTTGCCGCGACCGCTTTTCTTATGGTGGGAGGGCACCTGTTTAGCCGTAAGGTCTGGATCGAGATGGTCGCCGGGTGGTTCTCGATGCCGGAATGGTTGTCGAGTTACCCGCCGGGGGCGCTGGCTCCGGTCGTGCTTGTTTTGCTTCTCGGGACGGTTCTGTTGGGAAGTGGGAACGTATCCGAAGTGGAACCGGAAAGTGATCCACACGAGAAAGAAATTTCACCGCAGGAGGTAGAAGGCGCCGTTTTGGAAGATGTGAGCTTCAGTTATACCGGAGCCGACAGCCGGGCGCTGGATGGAGTGAGCCTTTCGATTGGGCGCGGTGAGTTTGTTGCGGTCATGGGAAAGACCGGCGCGGGCAAGACCACGCTCGCGCGTTGCCTGACGGGCGCCGTGCCGCATTTTTATTCGGGAGATTTGTCGGGTACGGTAATGATCGAGGGTGGAGATCCGGCAGGAAGCGGTCCTGCCGAAAACGCCCATTGCGTCGGGATGGTCTTCGAGGATTTCGAAAGCCAGCTATTCAGTACCAAGGTATCGCTCGAAGTGATCTTCGGGCCGGAAAACCTCGGCATGCGCCGGAACCGAATCATTGATGCCCTATCGTCAAGCCTGTGCCAAACCGGGCTTGAAGGTTTCGAAGACCGCGATCCGGCGTCTTTGTCCGGCGGTGAGAAGCAACGGCTGGCCGTGGCGGCGACTCTGGCCATGGATTCGCAGATGTTGATACTTGATGAGCCAACCACCGATCTCGACCCGCTCGGTAAGCGCGAGTTGTTCGATGTCCTCGATAAACTCGGCAACGGCAAAACGCTTATGATTATCGAGCACGAAGCGGAAGCCGCCGCCGACGCGGACCGCGTGGTATTGATGAAGGATGGAAGAATCGATACGACCGGCGGCCCGGAGGACATTTTACGCCGTCCCGGTCTACTCGAAGAGCATGGAGTAAGGCCGTACGATTCGGTGAAGTTGCTTGATGCTGTCGGTGAGAGTAATCCGCCGCTGGATACCAAAGCGGCGGTGGCGAAATTATCCGAGGTGGGTGTCGATATCGACAAGGGTAAATACTCGAACTTGTTGGAGGAGGAGAAGCGCCGCGAAAATTCTTACGGCGAGAAAATAATCCATGTCGAGGGTGTACATTACGTCTATCCGGGAGGAAACGAGGCTTTACGCGGTGTGGATTTCGCGGTTCGGAAGGGCGAATTCATCGCCCTGCTTGGGCACAACGGCAGCGGTAAAACCACGCTGGCAAAGCATCTGAACGGTCTTCTGGAGCCGACTTCGGGGGGCGTCTTGCTGGATGGAAAACCCATCGGCGATCTTCCGCTGAGCAAAGTCGCGCAGAGGGTGGGATATGTCTTTCAGAATCCCGATCACCAGATATTCAGCGCGACGGTAGCTGAAGAAGTGGCATTTGCGCCTACAAACTTCGGCCTGACGCCGACCGAAGTGCAGCGGCGAGTTGAGGCGTCGCTCGAGGCCACCGGGCTGGTCGGGCGCGAAAACTTCGATCCCTTTCACATGACCAAGGGAGAAAGGCAGAGGGTGGCGATTGCGGGAGTTTTGGCCGGCGCGCCGGAGGTAATCATACTCGACGAACCGACCACGGGCCTGGATCTCGACGAGCAGAAGTCCGTTATGGAGCTTCTGAAGCGCCTGAATCGGGAAGGTCACACGGTAATAATCATTACACACGCCGTCTGGGTGGCGGCCGAGTACGCTCATCGAACGGTGTTGATGACCGGTGGCCGGATTCTGGCCGATGGTCCCACCCGGCGCGTGTTCGGTATGGAGGAAGAGTTGATAGAGACTCGAGTGGTACCGCCGCAGGTTACACAGATCGGCAGGCGGGCTTTTGGGGAGGTATTTCTTGGAGTCGACGAGATGCTTGGCTGTATCAAACGAGGCGGTGGCTGATGTACTTTTACGTGGATAGGTCAGGTTGGCTTCACCGATCTCACCCGGTGACGAAAACGGTGGTTCTTTTGTGCATGTTTGCGGCGGCGCTTATGGTCGAGCATCCGGGCTGGGCGTGTGTGCCGCTTGGGTTCATTCTGTTGGGAGCGCTTTCGAGCGGCGCATGGCGCAATGCAGGCAGGCTCGCGCCGCTGCTCATTTTATTGACCGTGCTGAGCGTTTACATCTGGACTTTTGTATACATCGGCGATGCCGGCGACCAATTCCTGAAAATTGGCAATTGGTTTATTCCAAAACGCAGTTTTCTTTTCGGGTTGGGTATGGGTGTTCGGATAAGTATAATGTTGCTGGCGGGGTTGGTTTTTCTGGCCACCACCCAGGTGGAGGATTTTACCGGCGGATTACATCGCGCCGGTCTGCCGTACGGTTTGTGCTTTGGCTTAAGTCTCAGCTTCAGACTGTTGCCGTCATTTTTAGAGGTAGTGTCGACGGTGAGGGAAGCCCAGCGCTCGCGCGGACTCGACCTGGACACCGGCGGCCTGGTGGCAAAGGCCCGCAAGCACCTGCCGCTATTAGTGCCGGTTTTCGTATCGAGTATTCGGCATTCGGACGACATGGCTCTCGCGCTCGAATCGCGAGGCTTTGGGCGCTCGAACCCCAGAACATACCTCAAAAATTACGAGTTTGGACTGCGCGACGTATTATTGCTTCTTGCGATTACGGGTTTGTTAGTGTTTTTGGGCCGGTTGCGCGCTCAAGGCCTGGGTGGAGTTTAGTGCATTGTGAAAGTTAAGCGTATGGCGGTTGAAAAGAATCGACTTTTTCTATATTTTTGTACTTTGCAGCGGGGAACCTGATCTGAAGGCTTTCCAGGAGGGAATATCTTATGGTGGACAAGGCAAAAAAAATCTGGATGGATGGCGAGTTCGTCGATTGGGATGATGCCAACATTCATATACTCACTCACACCTTGCATTACGGTTACGGCGTATTCGAGGGCACAAGGTGCTATAAGCTCAGAAATGGCGGCAGCGCAATATGGCGTCTCGACGACCATATAAACCGGCTTTTCAACAGCGCGAAGATTCTAGGGATGGAAATTCCTTTCAGCCAAAAGCAGATTCGCGATGCAAGCATCGAGGCGATACGCGTAAACGAACTCGAGGAAGGATACTTGCGCCATATCGTATTTATGGGTACCGGCGCAATGGGTCTTTATGCGGACAATCCCATCCACGTGAGCATTCCCGTATGGAAATGGGGGGCCTACCTGGGTGAAGACGGGTTGAAAAACGGCATCAGGGCCAAAGTATCAAGTTTCACCCGCTACGAAGTGAACACCGCCATGACCAAAGCCAAGGCATGCGGTTATTACATCAACTCGATACTTGCCAAGCGGGAAGCGGTGAAACTTGGATACGACGAAGCGATAATGCTCGATCCCGACGGTTTCGTCAGTGAAGCCAGCGGCGAGAACCTGTTTATCGTGCGCCGTAACGTGATATACACTCCGCCCATGGGATCCAGTATACTCACGGGGATCACCCGCGACACCATAGTTACCCTGGCCCGGGACGGAGGTCATACTCTTGTGGAGGAACGATTCGCACGCGACGTTCTGTATACTGCCGACGAAATTTTCCTTACGGGCACGGCGGCGGAAGTGACGCCCGTGCGGGAAGTGGACGACCGCACAATAGGGGACGGCGAGCCTGGGCCGGTTACGCTCGAGATGCAAAAAACGTTTTTCAATGTGGCACTTGGCGAAAATGATAAACACTCGGATTGGCTTGTGCCGGTATGAAGTTACTATTTAGATAAAGCGGGAAGAGTTATTGCAGAAGCTCGGCAACAACAATAAGCCGGGGAGATTTCGGGCGGTTCTTATCGTCCTGGTCATCCCGGCCTTTTTAATCTCGTTCAACGCCTTCTCCAAGACGAAAGAATCGCCGCCGCCTCAAACATGGCGCTTATATGACGCATCATACAACCGTGTGTGGAACGCAGTGGTCAAAACAATCGCAAAAGACTTGAAATTCGGCATAAGGGCCGCCGACCCGAAGGAAGGTTACCTGGCCACATGGGCGAAAACGCAACCGGAAAAGGGTGGAAAACCCAAACGCCGCACGCGGATAAACATTAACGTGAAAAAAACGGCCAAGGGTACTCTTGTCACGGCTTCGTGCGTCATCGAGGAATATATCCCGCCGAAAAAAGGAAAAAAAGCACTATGGATGATTATGCCCTCGGACAATTCTTGCGAAGCGACCGTCTTGAATGCCGTGGGAAGAAGACTGGAAAATTAACCCCCCAAAATAAAGCGATTATCCTATTTGGGGCAATTGCCTAACCTGCTGTTTCGTGGTATTATGTTAGCAAGCACTAAGTTTATGGTGTCGAGAAAGGTTGCTCCTTTTGAATAAAGAAAAACAAGGGCGGAAAATAATTGCTGTTTGCGGAAAAGGCGGCGCGGGAAAAACCGCCGTTTCGGCTATGATGGCCGGGGCCGTCAGGCGCCTTGATCCGTCGTCGAGAACGCTTCTGATAGATGCCGACCCGGCGGGTGGGTTGGCCTTTGCCATGGGTGTCGAAGTGCGAAAAACCGTCGGTGAAGTCCGTTAAGATGTTATACGCCAGGCCCGTAAGAGAGACCCGGAAATAAAGGAAAGAATCGCCAACTCGATAGATTATTACGTTCTTGAGGCGCTTGTGGAGCGGTCCGGATGGAGTTTGTTACCGATGGGTCGCGGGGAGAGCGCGGGATGTTTTTGCCCGGTAAATTCCCTTCTGAGAGAAGCGATCAAGGCATTGGCTGGAGACTTCGATCGAATTATCATAGACGGCGAGGCCGGCGTCGAGCAGATAATGCGTCAGGTAATGAGATCGGTCGATACGCTTCTGGTGGTAAGCGACTTGAGCGTTCGCGGTCTGAACACGGTCTCGATTATAAAAAACCTTTTGAAAGATAAGCGTGTCCTTTTGGATCCTGAGATCATGCTGATTATTAACCGCGTGAAAGACGACTCTCGCGCTTTGGAATCTGCCGGGCGAGTGGGATTCGAGCCGGCGGCATTGGTGCCGGAGGACCCCATTGTAATAGAATGGGATGCGCAATCTAAACCGCTCGGCGAAATACCGTCTGAAACCCCGTCGATGAAAGCGGTGGAGAAACTCGTCACCAGGCTGTTTTTCGACACGGAAATTGCCGCCGTCGGCAAATGATTGTCAAGTTGACAACGATTAACAAGCCGGAATTAGTGGATGGATGAGATAATCAAGCAAACCGGAGTCGTTGAGAACGACCATGTAAAAAAATGGAAGGATGACGGCGGCCGTGTGATTGGGTACGTTTGCGTAGCTACCCCGACCGAGGTGATAGATGCCGCCGGTTTAATGCCATACAGGATAAGGGCGTTGGGCAACAGTAACACCGAGATCGCTGACGCCCACATGTCCCGCTTTAACTGCAACTTTTGCAGGTCGTGCTTGCAACTCGGGCTGGATGGCATTTATGATTTTCTGGACGGCATGATCGAGACCAACGGCTGCGATCACCTGCGGGGTATGGTCGAAAACTGGAACTACGTTAAAAAATTCGATTTTCTCCATTACATCAAGGTTCCGCATATAGTGGACGAGGACTCGTTGAAGTACTACGAGGAGGAATTGAGGTTATATAAGAAAGCCATCGAGAAACATTTCAATTTGGCAATAACCGATGAGGAGATATGGAGTCAGATACGGAGACACGAAAGAATAAGGGATAAACTCAGGACTATTTACGAAATGCGGGAGAAGGACGAGCCGGCTTTTACGGGAGCAGAAGTCCTCTCGATCTTTTTGCTCGCTACGGCTGTTCCCGCCGGCGTTCTGGAAGGACTTCTGGATCGGGTAATAGAGGAAAGGAAAGACAATAAGATCGAAGGCTACAAGGCGCGGCTTCTGCTTGGGGGGAGCGCTACGGACGAGGTTGACTTTGTAGAGGAGATTGAGGGCATCGGCGGACTTGTGGTCACGGATGCGCTTTGCTACGGTTCCCGCGCCTTCTGGCCGCATATTGGCGATAAGAAAGAAAGCGATCCCTTCAAGGCGATGGCCAAGACTTATCTTGAAAAACTTTTATGTCCGAGGATGTTTAATGATTTCCCCAGCAGAAGAGATTTTCTGTTCAGCGCGATTGAAAGGGCGAAGGTCGAGGGGGTTGTGCTCATACACAACAAGTTCTGTGATGTCCACGGCGTCGACAATGTACTGCTTCGAATAGCCCTTGAAAATAAGGGAATCCCTGTTCTCCAACTCGAGAAGGAATACGGTGCAGCGGCGGATATTGGCAGGATGAAGACAAGAGTTCAGGCTTTTCTGGAAAGGATAAGTGACAGCCGATGAAATTAGGCATGTCTCCCGGACTTTTCGACCGCCTTGTCCATCTGTTTAGGGTGGTGAATCGAGTACCTGATCCCGTGCTGAAAAAACTGGGAGCGATTTTGATGGCACTCAACGTTCTTCCCTCTGACCTTGCTTCGGCCGCTGGGGCCTTATTGGCTCCGCAGTCGAGGGAAGCGGGGGTTGTTTTTTTGAAGATGTTATCGAAGTGGATAGTCGAGGCCCACAGCGCTGCACGCGAGGGCAAAAAGGTCATCCTGGTACCGTTCAATTTTCCACCCGAGCTCATCCATGCTTTTGACAAGGCAGTGCCCCTGACGAGCGAGGTATTAACCACCATGGGGGTGGCAATCCTGAAAGGTCAAGGCGAACGCTACTGGGACATAGCTATGGGACTCGGACTTCCCGACCATTTGTGCTCGGCCAATACCATCGAACTCGGATCAATGCTTGGCCGGGAGGATTTCCAACCGGATGCCATTATTTCGTCCGCTCCCGGCGGATGCGACGTGAACTCCAAAATCCACGAGTTTGCATCGCATTATCTCGATATTCCTCAGTTCTTCCTTCAAAAGCCGCCGGATGATTCAGGCAGAGGGCGCGAGCAATACAGCGTATACATGCGAACCCTGATTTCCCAATTGGAAGAGTTTATAGGGGAAAAGTTGACGGAGGATAAGCTTCGCGGGGTTATAGAGAAAGCCAACCGCTGTACCGAACTCTATTTTGATATATGGGATTTTCACAAAGCCGCTCCCAATCCGGTTCCAAACATATTCGCACTTTTTATGTACGGGACCAGGTTCAGCATGTGGGGAAGGGAAGAGGGTGTAAAGACTTTCGAGGCCATGGTCAAGGTGGCAAAGGAACGGTTGGCCCAAAAGGCCTACCCGGCTGAGAAAGAATTGGCCCGTTGCGTGTGGTGTTACACCAGCTACTACTATGATTTCATGGGGTTATTCAATTGGATGGAGGATCAAGGTTATTCCCACCTCGGCGACGGTCTCGACCTTTACTTCCCTCAAATAATCGATACCTCAACCATGGATTCGATGATCGAAGGGCTAGCCGAGTCGGCCTGGAACATGCCCATGACCAGACAGGTCGGGGGCGAGTCCATGTCTCGCTCGTGGACCGAAGACGTGGTTTTCGTTGCCAGGGAACTCAACGCCGACTGTGTTATATACTGCGGTCACCACTCCTGTAAGCAGACTTGGAGCGTGATCTCGATTTTAAGAAAAGAGCTCATGAACCAGTTGGGGTTGCCGCTTCTCATCCTGCAGGGAGACTCCTGGATCAAAAAGATGACGCCTATTAGCGTGATTCAGCAGGAAATCGACGAGTTCATTAAAAACGTGGTGGCGAGAAAAACCACCAAGAAAAGAGAGCTCAGGAAACGAAAAAAGATCAAGTCCGATTTGCAATAAAATCGCCACGGCGATTAAAAATGTTGAATGATAATCAATGACAACCTGAAAGGTATTCCAGATGTTTTTTGCCGGAATTGATATCGGTTCACTTACGGCCCAGGCGGTTGTGATCAAGAACGGCAAGATAATTGGGGCCAAGACTATATCAGTGCTTCCCCATCCCGTCGACTCTGCAAAGGAAGTCATAGACAGGCTCCTTTCAAAACAGGAAATTAAGTGGGAGGATATCAAGTGCGCGGTCAGCACCGGCTACGGGCGGGAAAAGATACAGCAAGAGGGGCTTACCCGGGAAAATATCTCCGAAATATCCTGTCATGGTTTGGGGGCATACACTATTAATCCAAATATTCGTACGGTTATTGACATTGGTGGCCAGGACGCTAAAGTGATCAAGGTCAACCAATCGGGAAAGCTTGATAATTTTGTTATGAACGACAAGTGCGCGGCTGGCACCGGCCACTTTCTGGAGGTAATGAGCAAGACCCTGGGAGTCAGCCTCGATGAACTGGGTCCTATGTCCAGGAAGTCGAGGAAACCGGTCGAGATGAGCAACCGCTGCACCATATACGTGGAGACCGAGGTTATTCACTTTCTCCAACAGGGCGTGTCCAAGATTGATATAGCCGCCGGGATCAACAGAGCCATGGCCGAGAGGGTGGTGGCGCTGGCGCGGAGGGTCGAGCCTGAAAAGGAAATAATGATGACCGGAGGCGTGGCCAAGAACGTGGCGGTAAAAAGCGAGATCGAGAAAACACTCAAAGTAAAAATGGTAAAATCAAAGATTGATCCGCAAATCATGGGCGCCTACGGGGCCGCGTTGTTTGCGCAGAAGCAAGAAGGCGCCAAATGATAACTGTGGGATGTGATATAGGCAGTCTTTTCGCCAAGGCGGTAATCTTGGACGATGACGAATTGATAGCTTCAAAGATAGTAAGGACTACCGGCAATATGGCTGATGAGGTTGATGAATTCTTAAAGGACGTTATTCGGGAGGCCGGTCTTTCTCGGGACAGGATCGATTGCCTCGGAGGAACCGGTGCCGGGGCAGATATTCTTAAGGACGCCGAGTTTGTGGAGAGCACCCTGACTTGTGTCGGGGCGGCATCGAGCTATTATATACCTGAGACTCGGCTTTCCATCGACATTGGGGGGCAGAGCATAACTTCAATGCTCTTGGACGAGAATGGTAGGGTGCTTAACTTCATGCGGAATGACAAGTGCGCATCCGGTTCAGGCAGGTTCCTGGAAGTCATGAGTGATAAGCTTGACGTGGAGATTGAAGATATCGACCAAACCGTGGCCAAATCACGGAAGACTGTGGCGATTAGCAACCAGTGCGGAGTGTTCGCCGAGAGCGAGGTCATAACCCATGTCAACAACGGCGAGCAGACCCCTGACATTATCGCCGGTGTGTGCGACTCGGTGGCCAATATGGTGGCCACCCAGGGGAGAAGGTTCGGTATGGCCGAGCACTACACCCTGACCGGCGGCGTGGCCAAGATCAACTTTGTGACGGGAGTTATAAAGGGAAAGCTCGATGGGACCTTTCATCCTTTTCCCTTTGATCCGCAGCTCGCCGCGGCAATCGGAGCCGCCCTTCTGGGAGACTAAGAACGATATGAGACCGTTCAGCGAACAGGTTGAGTTGATTCGTTTGAATTCTTCGCACAACAACTCTCTGGAGGGGTTGTTAGAATTATTTGGGTTAGAATGTTTACGGGAATTATTACGTAAATAGACTTATCCGGCGGTATAACCGGTTAACAGAGAGGAGAAAGCGATGCGGAGTGAATATGATGTAATTGTTGCAGGTACCGGGCCTGGTGGCGCATCCGCCGCCAGGGAGTTGGCTAAAGCCGGCAAGAAGGTGCTCATGATCGAGCGAGGCGCCGATAACCAGTGGTTGGGGAACAGTTTTGCAGCGGCGTTTTTAATCGATTGGAAAGGTGCTATCCCTCTC
>CAZDAF010000044.1:0-15268 GCA_964503115.1 uncultured bacterium | reverse complement strand
GTATTTTATGTTTTCCGGCCTGAAAGACCCGCAATTTATCCATCCTTGACAAATCGGCTGGATTTTGCTAACCAATAGGTGAAAGGAGTACGGTACAATGGGTTTGAAAGATCAGCAGACGAAAATAAGAGAAAGGCTGAAAGAGGCGCGAAAGGCTATAACCGACAGTATGCGCGAGACGGTCGAGAAAGTCGCTATTGGCAAAAGCGTCGAGAAGCAGGTTGCAAATCTCCAGAAGGGCATCGAGAACAGCGTGAAGCTTATTTTGCAAGCTCTTGACGTGCCTACTCGCAAGGAGATAAACGATCTCGAGAAAAAGATCGATTCTCTCGCCGCCAAGGTAAACAAACTTTCCGGCGTCGCAAAAAAGAAGCCGGCGAAAAAGAAAACTGCGGCCAAAAAGAGCACGGCAAGAAAAAAGAAGAAATAATCCCGGATCGCTTATAAATTTAGTGATTCGCCATGATGCGGAATTTGGCGGGTGTTAATAACGTAAGTACCAATTATCGGCCCGAAAGGGTCGATTTTATTTTCGGAGTCACATGAGGCTTTTCGAGCGAAGGTTGATACTTGTCGGCGGGAAGGGTGGAGTAGGAAAGACTACCGTGACGGCGGCGCTCGCCACACTCGCCTCCCGGGCGGGGTTGAAGGTGCTTTTGTGCGAGATCGAGCGCGACGGGCGGCTGGCACGGCTAATCGGAGAAAAAGCGCCCGGGCCGGACGACGCGGCGGCGAAAAACATCTCTCTTCTCTACGTTGACCCCGAAGCGGCGCTCGAAGAGTATCTCAAAATTTACCTTCGCATTCGATCTGTATACAAACCCATAGTGCAAAGTCCGGCTATGAATTACTTCCTCCAGGCGGCTCCCGGTTTCCGGGAGTTACTTATTATCGGCAAGATATGGTGGGAAGTTCAACTTGAAGAAGGCCGGCCCCGCCGGCATCGATGGGACGTGGTTATCGTCGACGCGCCCGCCACCGGCCATGGGATAAGTTTTATGGGCGTGGCGCAAGCCGTGACGAAAATGGTCGGAATCGGCCCCATACACAACCAGGCGGAGCGTATGGTAAGCACATTGCAAAACGATCGCGCTACCGCGCTCGTAACGGTGACGCTGCCGGAGGAGATGCCTGTGAGCGAAACGGTGGATTTAATAGGCCACACAGACAGGGCGCTGGGCATACCGATTGGGCCGGTGGTGGTTAATTGCATGCCGCCTCAGGTCTTCCCGATGCGGGAACTTGCGGTTTGGCGCGATCTCAGAGACCGCATCGAGAACGACAACCGGGCCTCAACGCAATTGAAAGCGTTGACAAGCATGGGCCGTATGGGCCGCAAGCGGCGCGAGTTGGCACTGCATTACCGCCGCGAGCTGCGCGATAAATTGCCTCAGGTCGAGATGGTGGATGTGCCCTACCTATACCGATGGAACTGGGACACCCAAACCGTTGATGAGGTCGCCGGCTACCTCCAACGCAGCCTGGACCTGTAATAAGTTTCGCGCAGATTCCGCCAATTCTCACCCATATTCACCACCACCCGCCTTGACATAAATGCCAAATGGCTTAACCTAAGTCTTTCCGAAAGAGATCAATCGAGGTGGACGGAATGTATGCCGTAATACGCACCGGGGGCAAGCAATATCGCGTAAACCCGGGTGAAGTTGTCAAAGTGGAAAAGCTCGCCGGTAAGGTGGGCGACGAGATCAGTTTCGACGATATCCTTATGGTAGGCGGCGAGGGCGAGCCTGCCGTCGGGAATCCCCGGGTAAAAGGAGCCAAGGTGCTCGGCCGCATAGTTGCGCAGGATCGGGCGCGCAAGGTTATCGTCTTCAAACTCAGGCACCGAAAGGGATATCGCCGCAAACAAGGGCACCGGCAACCTTTCACGGGCGTGGCTATAGAATCCATCGAGTTCGGATCGAAGCCGAAGCCGGAGAAAAAAAGTGAGGAGGGTGAGTAATGGCGCATAAAAAAGCCGGTGGAAGCTCACGCAACGGCAGAGACAGCAAAGGGCAGCGAAGGGGCGTCAAGCGATATGCGGGAAATTACGTCAGGGCCGGCAATATCCTCGTACGGCAGCTAGGTACGCGTATTCATCCCGGAAAAAACGTGGGCATGGGACGCGATTACACCCTGTTTGCAAAGATCGATGGCGTTGTCGAGTATAAAATGGGTCATAACCGCCGATTCGCGCACGTGATGCCGGTCGAAGAGAAAGCCGCCGACGCTTAGGCGGATACAAAACAGCTAAAGATCAACCTGCCGGGCCAATACAGCGCCCGGTTTTTTATTTTCAATGAAGTTTATCGATGAAGTCGAAGTGCTCGTAAAAGCGGGCGACGGCGGTCGGGGCTGTATGAGCTTCCGCAGGGAAAAATACGTCCCGCGCGGAGGTCCGGACGGCGGCGACGGCGGCGACGGCGGGAATGTGGTGCTGGTGGCGGATTTGTCCAAACATACGCTCCTTGATCATGCATACAGAAAGCATTATCGCGCAAAGCGCGGAGGATACGGACGCGGCAAGGACCAGACCGGCGCTCGGGGTAAGGATTATGAAGTGCCCGTGCCGCCCGGAACAGTGGTCACCGATACCGAAACGGGTGAGGTGTTGGGAGACCTCATCGAGGCGGGACAAATACTAATCGTTGCCCGAGGCGGTAAGGGCGGCAGGGGCAACGCACGGTTCGCGACGCCCACCGACCGGGCGCCGAGGCGATTTGATGAAGGAAGACCGGGCGAAGAACGCAACATAAAACTCACACTCAAGCTGCTGGCCGACGTCGGGCTGGTAGGGCTGCCGAACGCCGGCAAGAGCACTCTCATATCCGCCATAAGCGCGGCGCGGCCGAAGATCGCCGATTATCCCTTCACCACACTCGTTCCTAACCTCGGCGTCGTGAAAAGCGGTGAATACTCGAGCTTCGTAATCGCAGACCTCCCCGGCCTGATTGAAGGCGCTCATCGGGGAAAAGGACTCGGACACGCATTCCTGAAACACATCGAGCGCACCAGGCTCACCCTTCACCTCGTGGATATTTCCCTTCCCGACCCGGTCGAAAATTACGAAAAAATCAAGCACGAGCTTACCAGCTACGGCATGGGCATCGAAGCCAAGCCGGAAATAGTGGTAATCACCAAGATAGATATTGCGCCGGACGACGCGGCAATTTCCCGCCTGTTGGACCCTTTCCGAGACAGGGGCATCGAAGCTTTGGCTATCAGCGCCGTCGCGCGAAAAGGACTGAATGAACTCGTCCGGTTGGTTTCGGACAAACTCCTTAAATGTTGATTGGTTCCATTGCACGTCGGCATCGCTTTACATCCCTTTTATGCGCTATTAAACTCATGAGCCAAAGGCCTTAATGAAGAAGCGTACAGGCATTTTCGGCGGCACGTTCGATCCCATCCACTCCGGCCACCTTCGCGTGGCTGAAGAGGTGCGGGAATTGTTCGATCTCGACAAGATGATTTTCATCCCGGCGTATATTCAGCCGTTGAAAGACGCCCACGCAGCGGCCTGCGCGAAACATCGACTTGAAATGGCGCGGCAGGCGGTTGCGGACAATCCATACTTCGAGGTGAATGACTGCGAGGTACGACGCGAGGGACCAAGCTATACCGTCGATACGCTCGATCAAATCCAATCGACTTGCCCGAAAGCTCGATTGTATTTTCTGCTCGGGTCGGACGCATGGCTGAATATTACTCTATGGCATGACTATATGAGGTTGTTCGAGTCGGCGGAGCTTGTTGTGATGAGCAGGCCCGGTTATAACGTTGCGCCGCCTGACGAGGTTTTACCCCTTGAAGCCGCCGGAAGCTTGTGTTACGATGGCGAGCGATACGCCTATCCGTCGGGTGGGGGCGTACGATTCGCGCAGGTCACCTGGCTCGATATCAGTGGGACCCTCATCCGCAAAAAGTGTAAGGAAGGGAAAAGCATAAAATACCTTGTCCATCCTGCCGTCGAGGAATACATACGGCGCGAGAAGCTTTACGCGGCGAGCCCCGAGCAATAGCCGGCGGCGTAAGGAGGTATATTGTCCGCAAAAAAGCGTACTCCTCGAAAATCGAGCAAGCGAGTAAAAAAGAAACCACCCACCGGGCTGGACCGCGCTATCCTGTGCGCACGCGCCATACTCGAAAAAAAAGCCCAGGATTTAATGGTGCTTGATATTCACGAGATGTCGAGCATCGCGGATTATTTCGTTATGTGCCACGGATCAGGCGACCGGCAGGTGCAAGCCATAGCTCAAAGCGTTATCGATAAGTTGCGTACCGAGGGTGTCAGGTTGATAGGTGAAGAGGGCTTTACGGAAGGAAGATGGGTGTTGCTGGATTGCGGAGATGTGGTAGTGCATGTCTTCGAGGAATCATGCCGTCGTTTTTACGATCTCGAGCGATTGTGGATTCACGCCGAAGAAGTGGAAGTTCCCGAGGAATAGGTGAAGCTTCTATTGGTAGCGGTCGGGAAAGTGCGCACTCCTTATTTGCGAGAGGGTTGTAACGATTATCTGCGGCGCATACGAAAACTGACGCCCATCGAAATCAGAGAGCTAAAAGCGGGGAAAGGAACCAATCCCGTAGCGGCAAAAAGTGCGGAAACCGAAAGGATCATTGCCGCAATCGGAGAGACAGGATATAAAATAGCGGCCTTGAGCGACGGGGGAGAGGTTTCTACATCGAAAAAGTTCGCAAAATTGATCGAAAAAGTCGAAAATAGCGGTTCGAGCGGGTTGGCTTTTATCATCGGCGGAGCTTGGGGACTTTCCGATGAAGTCATCGATAAGGCGGATTTTCTTTTGAGCATGGGGCCGATGACCATGTCCCATGAACTTGCCAGGTTGGTGTTGATCGAGCAAATTTACCGCGCGGAAGCGACATTGCGAGGCGTCCCGTACCCTAAGTAGGTCGGGGAAATGACGTATTATGAGACGAGTAGTGAACATACTGTTCGGCCTTGCGGTGCTGGTGGCTTTCGGCGCCCTGCTGCCTATAAACCACGATAAAATATTGCTCAGGTGGTGGAGCGGATGGGAGACTCACATCCCGTTAATGGTTCTTCTCCTTTTCGCTTTTTTGATCGGTATAATGTTTGCCGGACTGTTGTTTTTTACGCATTGGCTTATAACGGTCATCGAGCGGCGCGAAAAAGAGTGGATGCCCAAACCACTCAGGAAAGCGCATAAAACACTGCGGCATGGAGAAAACGTGCTAAAAAAAGGAAAGGAAACGGACGCCGAGGAGGCCTTTCGGGAAGCCCTCAAACATTACCCGGGATTTGCCGAGGCGCATATAGCACTCGGGCGTTTATACCGGATTCAAGATAAGAAAGACGACGCCCTGAAGGAGTTCTTGATAGCGGCCGCGCTCAAGCCGGAAAATGTGCAGCTAAAAATGGATGTCGCGCGGCTTTCGTTCGAAGCGGGCGACGCCGCAAGAACCGCTAAAACTCTCGGCGAAGTCGTCGATATCGAGCCGGATCATCCGGAGGCCGTCAGGCTCATGCCGGAGGCGCTTGCACAGGCGGCACGATGGGATGAAGCCATCGAATCTCAAAGAAAGCTTATTAAAAGTCTGCCAAAAGAGTTGAAGCCGGCGGAAGAAGAGGCGCTTAGAGAATATCAGACCGAGTACGCGAGATCGCTCGCCGGCGTGGCCCCCGGCAAATCGGCCAAGATTCTGGCCGGGATACTGAGGCATGCGCCCGCGTTTTTGCCGGCAGTAATGGCCGCTGCGGATATGCAAATAATGAAAGGGAAGGAGAAGGAAGCGTACGGTGTACTCGCCGAGGCTTTTCGGTCGAGGCCCGAGCCTTTCCTTTACGAACGGCTGGCGAATATGGGTGATGATTTCTTCGATCACGCACAGGAGCTTGCCGGGGAGGCGCTGCAAACCTATCCCCGCCACCACGCGCTGCGAATCGCCGGAGCGAAAACGCTTCTCGGCAGAAACCTCGCAAAAGAAACACTCGATGAAGCCGGAAAAATAAGCGGTGAACCCGGATTCGAGCGGTTACTCATCGAGGCTGCGGCAAATATGAAACTCGGAAAAACCGACGAGGCGGCAAAAGCTGTCGGCAAAGCGATCGAGGTTATGAACATCGATTACAAGTGCTCGAATTGCGGATACAGCCACCGCCGCTGGCTGGCACAATGCGCGCAATGCGGTAAGTTCAACACCATGACCACCGGCCCGTTCGATTAAAATCGATTTATTGCGTCCGCACTAAGGTTTCCTGAACTGCAGTTGTCCTCGGGAATCTATCAGATGTAGTCGTCCGCCGCCCTCGACCACCATCAGCAATGCCCGGCGCCTTTTGTGGGCATCGTACAGGTCGAGGCCTCTGTCGTCCAGCGTGGTGCGTAAATTCCCACGTGAGTCGTAAATGGAAAGACCCTGGCCGCTTTCTCCCACACCCATACCGATCCTGCGCTTCCCCCTGGAATCATACAGCGAAAGTTTCGGTTTCATTTCAAACAGCTCGAACATCGCCCTTTTTTTGCCCTGATTATCGTTGAGAACAATACCCGGCCCGTTTTCATACATCCCGAACCCCGCTCTCTTTTTTCCTTTTACGCTGTATAAAGCGAGTCCGGGGCCGCTTTCGAGCATGCCGAGTTTAGCTCTCATTTGCCCGTTTGTATCGTGCAGGAAAAGTCCCACCCCTTCGTTGGTTACCTGCAATATCCCCCGAACGTTTCCCGGGCCGTCTTCGATAACAAGCCCTTTGCATCTGACGACCTCGCGGTATTCGTCGGTTGAGGATGTTTGTCCCATTAAGTTTATCGCCGCAAGCGCCAGGATAAGGATAACCGCCAGTGCGCGCCATCGGCGGACACTGCGCTCCAATTTATCGACGCGATTTTCAATACTCATCATTGCAGGCTCCTTTCTCGTTCAGGCACTTAACATTTATTATGACGTTTTGGACTTTATTTCCGCGAGTTCCTGAGTGGTCTCTCGCAACCTCTTGCAAAGCGTATCGACGAAGACGCGATATAACTTCAACGAAGTGCGATCACTGGCTCTGAGCATCTCGAAGAATTTCTCTCTGGTAATCTCGAACGCCTCGGTGTCGTCACCGGCGGCGGTTACCCTTGCGGAAGTGGGCCCGTCGTCCACCAGGCTCATCTCGCCCACATGCACTCCTTCAGACAATTCGACGATGTTGGTCACCTCGTCTCCAGCTACGCGCTGTATCCACACACTTCCCTTCTTGATGATATAAAGGGCCCTGCCGGGAGCGCCCTGCTCGATCAGTATGTCTCCCTTTTTATAGCTTTTGATTTCGCTCACGTTATAAAAGGCTTTCAATTCCGCCAGCGACAGGTCTTCAAAAAGCGGTGTACCCCTGAGGAACTCAAAGCCGTCCATGACGCTGACCACCTGGGAAGCGCCCTCATCGATCCCCTCGTTGGCTTCTTCGGAGATTACTTCCGCCGTTTCGACCACCTCGGCTTCCTGTTCCGGCGCCGGCTCATTACCCTCCAAACGCTGCTCGACATCCTTTACCTTCTGAGCGGCGTCTTTATAATTGAAGTCCACATTCAGGACGTCCTGGAAAGCCTGCTTGGCCTCGGCCCATATGCCCTTCTTGGCGAACAATATCCCAAGGTTGTAATAAATGTTTATCGTTTCGCGGTCCGGCGGCATTTCCTTTATAACGTTTTTATACTTGCGTAGTGCAAGGTCCAGGTAACCGTGCTTGGCCAAAATGTTGCCGATGAGAGTGCATGCATCCAGATAGTTGCTTTCGTCGTGGCTGACCTTCTGCAACAATTCCATACTTTTCTGAAATTTCTGGAGCTGGAAATAATATTTTCCCGCCAGGAAATTGTTTATGGCCTTTTCGAAACATTGTGCGGCCTTTTCGAAGTTTTCCACCTTCGAGTATAACTGCGCGGCCTGGTTGTAATCGCCGTATCGCTCGAACATCTCGGCGGCCTTTGCGAAGTTTTCGACCCGCGCGTACATCTCCGCCGCGAGGAAGTAGTCATCGCACCGCTCGTACAGTTGCGCGGCTTTGGCGTATTCCTTCAATTCCTCACAAACCTGCCCGGCTTTCTGAAAATCCTTGGCGGCGAAAAACATTTTGACGAGGTTTTGCCGCAGCTTGGTCTTGTCGGCGGGAATGCGGCTCATCAACTGATACCCGATATCCTCCTGGCAGCGCGAGTATAAATAAGCCGCTTCATCAATCCGGTCTTTCGTCAGATGCCCGCCGATGGTTTTAAAAACCTCGCCGGTGCTCATATACGCCTTTTCATTCTGAGCCATGTCGTCCCCCTTCCTGAATAAATGCGAATCGACGTTATACGCAACAAACGAATAGACCCAATTGTAAAATAACGCGCCCGCCCGGTCAACCGAAAAACATCGCCGGGGCCTGCGACATATTTTGGGGGTAATTGTGGTGCAGGCATTTTGTCCGTACGGACTGGAAACTTGCACCGCAAATCCAAAAAACTACCTGAATTACCAAAACCTCATTCCATGTCGCAGGTCCGAAAAAAATTCATACCTTGAAATTTTGTTAATTGTTGTGTAAAATAGTTAGTGTAGATTTTGCGGACTCGGCGGGACTAACGCCGCTTATACCGCATAAACACAAGGAAAAAACAACAATGACCACACAAAAAAAAGTCCTGGTGGTAGACGACGAGCAGAGCATGCGGCACATGCTCACCGAAATGCTCGGCCAGGAAGGATACCACGTCGATGTCGCTGCCGACGGCGTCGAGGCTTTGGATAAGGCGCAGGACGAGGAATACGATTTCATACTTGCCGACATCCGCATGCCTCGCATGGACGGAACGGCCCTTTTGGAAGAGTTGCGCAAGCAAAGCGTCCCATCGACCGTCATCCTGATGAGCGCTTTCGGCGACGTGAACACCGCTCTCGAAGCGATCAAGCGCGGCGCTTACGACTATATCCCCAAGCCTTTTAAGTCTGACGAAATAATTCTCACCCTGAAAAAAGCCGACGAACACATCCGGCTGTTGCGTGAAAACGCTCTCCTTAAAACCGAAATTAAAGGTGAATACGGCTTCGAGGGCCTGATAACGCGCGACCCTGCCATGCAGGAACTCATCAAAACAGGCCGAAAGATGGCCCAATACAAATCGACGGTGCTAATCGTCGGCGAAAGCGGTACCGGCAAGGAACTGGTGGCGAAAGCCGTTCACTTGTCCAGCCCGTGGGCGAGCGGAAATTTCGTCGCAATAAACTGCGGCGCCATACCCGAAATGCTGCTCGAGAGCGAGCTGTTCGGTCACGCCAAGGGCGCATTCACCGACGCACACCGGCCCAAAAAGGGATTATTCGAAGAAGCGGACGGCGGCACTATATTTCTGGATGAAGTCGGCGAATTGCCGCTTATGTTGCAAGTGAAACTCCTGCGCGCCCTTCAGGAAGAGGAAATACGCCGCGTCGGAGACACCAAGTCCATCAAGGTGGACGTGCGTATCATCGCGGCGACGGTACGGAACCTTGAAACCGACGTTCAGGAGGGAAAGTTCAGGAGCGACTTGTTTTACAGGCTCAACGTCCTGCCCCTTTACCTGCCCGCACTGCGTGAAAGAAAAGACGATATACCGCTGCTGGTCGATCATTTCCTCAAACGATGCTCGAAAAGACTCAACAAACCTCTCCCGACAATCGACAACGAAGCGATGGATAAGCTTCTGGCTTATCATTGGCCCGGCAACGTTCGCGAACTCGAAAACGCCATCGAGCGCGCGATAGTGCTGGCCGAAGAAGACCGCATCACCGGCAACGACCTGCCCCCGGCGATCAGGCAAGGCGAAGAGGCTTGCCTGTCGGACATCGCACTTGACAACGAGATAAGCATAAAAAAGGCCACCCGCGCCATCGAGGAAAGGCTCATCAGACGAGCTCTCGAACAAACCGGCGGCAACCGCACTCAGGCGTCTAAACTTCTCGAACTATCCCACCGCGCTCTGCTGTACAAAATCAAGGAATACAATATAGAGGATTGAACTCCTTTGTAGTGTGCGAGAAATGTAAACCCACGCATCAATGTGTGGGCCATCAGCGCCCGCATCATATGGAGTGCGGCCCGGACAGGCCGTATGACACTTCAGTGCCGCTTTCACGTGCAGCAATTCATTGCCGCATTAATGGCGGTGATGAATCACCGCACTCCATAAGAAGATGCGCTACTTGAGAAATTGCTGAAGGATATGTTCTCCTTCGCGAGTTCCGAAGGGCTGATCCTTCAACTCACCTCTTTGAGAAACGTTCCCGAGGGTAGTTTCGAGAAAGATACCGAACGCCCGGATCTTTCCGTGAAGTTCATCGATGAGTTCCTGTTCGTAGACGGATTCGGCCGAAAATTCGTCTATAGCATGGAAGAAATCCTCGAAAGCTCCCCTGTCGGTAAAACGCACCATTTGAAAAGAGACGTTTTGAAAGTAAAAAATGTAGTTGCGTAAACTTTTCAGCGCTTCGAGTACGGGTTTGTATTCCCGTTTGGGCAGGTCGTCGGTTATATTCTGGTTAAGATTTTCGACAACCTTTTGGAAAATCCACAAGTCCTTTCGCAACTTTAACGAAAGTTCGTTGCGGCTGATGAAATCCATGAATATATGACGGCCTTCGACTGTGGGATCGAGCCCGCGTGCCAGTTGTACCACCAGTTGCCTCAGTATCTCCACCAGCACGCCTTTACCTCGGGCCATGCCGGTCAGCAGGCGGTTTACCTCCTTTTCGTCGACCACATCCTTTATTTCGAGTTGATAGACCTTCTTGCTCTCCATGTCGAGTTGAAAAGCCAGGCTGTCAAATACCGCCACCAATGCCTCGCTATCTTTGCCGGGTAACTTCTCGGCAACAATTTTCGGCAACTCGTTCTCGAGATACTCAGCCAAAGCGGATATCTCACTCCTCACCAGAACAAAAACCGGCAGGTTTTGCAACAGCTCCCACCTGTTCGGCTCTTCCTCCCGAATGTATTGAAGGTAATGGAGCAAACGAAAAGCGATGAGGAAAATCACGCTGATATCCTTACGTACCGACGAAGCGATCTTTTCGCGAACTATTTTTTGTATGGCGCCGTTTCTGATCCGGTCGTGATTGGGGCTGAATTCGCCTATTTCGAAAGGATTGAAATAAGCGTTCCAGGCGATTTCGCGGCTGATCATCTGCCCCAAGTGATGAAACAGAGTGTAAGTGACTTTTTTCATCGACAGCAAGGCCGAGGCCATTTCGCGCAAACTCGCCATGCCGGACTCGAGCACATAAAGGCTTTCTTCCGGCGAATCCTGCTGGAGACTGCGCTCGAGCAGATCCATCCTGGCGCGGTCGCTCATCAAACGCCGTTCGACATATCGTTGAAAGTGAAAGGAACTGGTCTTCTCTTCCGGCAACAAGCTTTGAGCGAACGAAATAACCCGCGTGACGGTTTCACGAAGGATATAAGCTTCCACTTTGAAATTGCGGTCGAAAATGTTATTGCTGTTATTTATGGGATGGTTGCGGACATTGCAAAATCTATCGAGAGCTTTAAGGTTCATCTCGAGCTCGAAAAGCCGCTCGTTCTTCCGCGATACGTCGAGCTCAGCCAGCCACTGGTTCCGAACCTCGCGCAGCGCTCGCTTGCTCACGAGTCCGTAAGGATTATTTTTTTCTAATCGCTTTTCCACTTATCCTAGGTTAGCAAAACAGCGCCTTTGACTCAAGCAAGGTTCAAAATAACATCCGGTATGAGTATTCCCGTCAGATCGTTGGGTCGCCCATAGCTTTACGCGCTTTTTTCAAACCGTCTTTGGCGCGTCCTTCGAGTGGCCCGCTCGAATAGTGTTTCAGGAAATGGTTGTACATCCGGACGGCGTTTTCGTGCATACCGAGTTTGTCGGTGAGCAGATCGGCACATGTAAGCAACGATTTCTGCGCCAGCATTTCATTGGGATACGTCGCCGCCAGGTTGCGGTACGCCCAACACGCTTCCTGGTGCAGTTCCCCGGTACTCGTAAGCGCAGAGGCCATGCGAAACTGGTAAACGGGACTTAACGATGCATCGGGGAAGATTTTTATCATACGCTGAAACGCTTCCATGGCTATATGCAACTCATTGGACGCAAAACAGTGTTTGATTATCGCTTCCGTAACTTTTATCAACTCCGTTTTATTCTTATCTTCCGCATAAATCTTACCCAAGGTCAAATAGGCGGGCAGGTATCCACCATGCTGTGCAGCGGTTGATATGAGCTTCTTTTTGGCCTCCTCGCGTTCCCCCCTCCCGAGCAATTCCTGCGCAAGCTGGTATCCCTCGGGCACTTCATGTTCTTCGCCATCGAGCGAATAACGCGGCACGAAATATTTATCCTCGAGACCGCTGACCCATAAAACCAGCCCTGCAAGCGCTCCAAAAACAAATCCGCCTATGTGAGCCCAGTTGGCGACACCGGCCTGGAGGCCGGAAGATGCGAACAGTATTTCCCTTACAAACCACAGTGGGAGCATAATATAGGCCGGAGCGTGGAAAGTGCGTATATAAATAAATATCCATAAGAAAAAGCGGATACGCGTATTATAATACCTTAATAGAAACGCTCCCATGAGCGCCGCCACCGCGCCGCTTGCGCCTACCATGGGGATACTGCTACCCATCCGGCCCAGTGCGTCCGCACCGCTGGCAGCTATCGAGCCCAATATATAGAATAGAGCGAAAAACCACGGCCCCCAGCGATCCTCGATATTACAACCCACCATCCACAAAAAGAGGAAATTGCCCAATAAATGTATCCAGCTTCTGTGAAGGAACGCACTTGTTACAGCGGTTATTATATTCCACCTGTCGGGTTTGGAACCCCATTTGTATACAGGACGATTTTGCTCCAGCTCCTCGAATTCCGCTTTTAACCTCTCGACCAGTTCTATCTTTTCCTCACTCAGGTCAACCGATCGATCCCCGATTGTGTCAATGTAACGACGTAAAGACGGGTCTTCTTTGATCCTCTTATCGCGAAAGTAAAATGGATCGATAGAAATTATTTTCCTGGCCAGTTGTTCCATTTGTTTGTGGTAGGATATCTCGAGGCGCCAGGTGGGAATAAAAATCAGGAGGTTGAGAACCATCAACCCGACGGTTACATATGGAAAGCGTTGAACGCGCGTTTCGTGCCCGATAGGTATTAACATGATATCACAACGCTGCCTGTATCAGGCTCGACAGAAGTACGATAACATGAAAAAACGGTTTTAAGCAAGCTCCACCGGACATAGCCGATTCAGCTACCTCGCCCTGTCGCGATCTCCTATCGAGCGGACTATTTTGGCAGGCCGGCCCGCCGCAAAGCTGTTCGGAGGAATATCACTCATTACCAGGCTGCCGGTACCGATGACGCAATGGTCGCCTATGGTTACGCCGGGAAAGACGGTTACGGAGTTTGCCAGCCAAACGTAAGAGCCGATCGATATCGGGGCGGGTTTATGCGGAGTGTCATTGTCCATATCGTGCAACGGGCTGTCGATTATCGAGCATCCCCACCCGATGATCGACCCTTCACCTATGGTTATTTTACCGGATGATCCAAGAAGGCCGCCTGTGAACCAGCACCCGCGCCCTACTTTTATCTCAGCGCCCGCCGCCGCTGCAAACCGCGCCGGGCCCGCCAGGCACTGTATCCACGTCCCGTCGCCGATTTCCACCGCCGCCGCAGGCCCCAAATCGAAGCTGACGGGATAATTGCCGGGGTCTATGCACACACCGGCGCCAAGCTCGACGCGACCCATGCCACGATAGCGAAAGCTTTGCGGCGAAACTCTGGACCCCGGGCCGAAATAAACCCGGTGACCCCACCGAAGCTTGATGACGGCAAACCCAACGCGTTCCCTTAGCTCGATCAGATGCAGGAGCAACTTCTCCCGCCATGTAAAGAAATCTCCGGTCATAACGGCATCAACGACATGGGATGGGAAGCGCCCTACAGGGATACTTCTTCAAAATCTTCCTTGCAGGGATTGCCCCAGGCAATCGATAGCCCGGAAGGTTGCGAAGAGAGAATCATGCTCATAGTGGTTTCGTAATAAGCTCCATGGCGACAGATGGTATTATCCGAAGGGACTTTATCCTCTCCGTGGTCGGCAAGAACGGCCTTTATAGCGTCGGTATCGAAAACATCCCTTTCTTCCAGCAGTTTTATAAGTCGTTCATAACGTGTATCCGTGCTTTCCCTGATTCGAACGCCTTGTAAAACTTCGGGCATTTTATCCGAGTAGTATGCGTCATGCGGCACGTCGATGGCGATCATTTGCGGAGTATGATAATGGTTGGTGTGTCCGATCAGATCGTGTTCCGAGCGCCTTGCTCCCCATTGATGTGGCGAAAGTTCAAGAGAGATGATATCTCCCTGCCGGTCCGCAATCATCATCAAAGCGCTGCCGCCGCGAGGCGAGTCCACAAAAAACCTGATGGCATCCTCGGTAGTCTCAAACCGCTCGAGCGCTTCCTGGACAAGCATCGTAATCGGTATGGGCACGCTGGGCTTGTCTATACCATAACCGTAGTTGTACGCTATAACCAATCCTTTTTCATTAACGCCTTCGTGCGAGCCGCTCAGCGCCCCCGCCGTGACGTCCACGCTTGCCAACGCATCGTCGGGCCGGGATATGCGAACTATATTGGCCGGCTTCAGGCCCGGCAGGTAATCGAAATTCTTTCCGATGACCGGATCGCCGCCGGAAACGGCCTTACCTCGAAGGGCGAAAGCCGAACAGCCACCGACGTAATAGTCTATCTGCGCCAGTAAAATTTCCGTTATGGCCGCAGCCAGCACGACGTCAAGCTCGGCCCCGGCGCCTCGTGCGATGCCTATCATACGCGCCAAATGACGAGGGCAATGTTTGGCCAGCGCATCCTCGAACCAGCCGGGCAGGTTCGCACCGCCCAAAAGCTCGAGCATCGGCTTCCACGCCTCGGCAGTCGCCTCGCCCTGCTCGCGGCCCATCTCCACCAACGACCCGCTTACTTCTATAAGTCTCATGGTTTTAATCTTACCTTTCCTCTTTGCATTCCGCAATACTGCAATAAAATAAAAACGGTATAATAAGCGATTTGTCAAAGCTTCGATCTTGACATCCCCCCGGGTGCAAGGTATTATGTGGACAAGAGATGTTACATCTTGCTCTTTTACAAGTGAAATTTCAATGAGAGGAGGTGATTAAAACAATACCACTTGACATATTTCTTAGTTTAATTGTCGGTTTAGTGTTTGCTCTCAGCGCCGCGCCTTTGCTGGAA
>CAZDAF010000043.1:0-15310 GCA_964503115.1 uncultured bacterium | reverse complement strand
TACCAACTCATTTTAGCATATATACTATGTGTAGCAGTGTTAATCAAAAGAGGCATGATATGGCAGAACAGATTTACCCGAAAAAAATCAACAGACGAACATATTACTACTTACAGCGAACCTTAAGAGAAGAGGCGATGCGCGTGGTATTGGCATTGGTTGCCGGGTGTGACAATATCATTCCGGCTTCGTTTTTTTCGGAGGCAGGGATTTGAGTATTTTGCGGGCTTCTTGGGCGCCGGGGCCTTTGGGTTCGAGTTTGAGATATGAGTTGAGATGTGAGCGGGCCTTTTTGGCGTCGCCCTGTTTGGCGAACAGTCGGCCGAGCTCGAGGTGAACCTTGGCGAATTTTTTGTCGATCTCGATTGCGCTCTCGAAAGCCCTGATCGCCGACCCGTTCAGCAATTCCAAATCCGACGCCCTTTCTTCCTTCTCATCGGACGAGGCGGGCGGCGGTATAGATTCCGTCGCTTCGACCATCTCGAGTATCAGCATACCGAACTTGTAGTAAGCTTGCGCGTTTGAGCTATCGAGCCGGATGACTGAGACGAGATGCGTAAGCGCCGCCTTGTGCATATCTTTTCTTTCCTCCGGCGGAAGCGCTCTTGCTTTTTCGACGAGAATGTCGCTTGCCAGCATACGCGCGGCTGGGTTTCCCGGGTCGGCTTCAAACGCGAGCGCAAGCGCAACCAGCGCCTTGTCGGCGTCTCCCGCGTCGTAATACGCCAGTGCCAGATTTGTCACCACCATCGGATCGCCGGGGTTTAACAGAGCCGCCTGTTCCCATAATGCAGGCAAATTATTTTTGGGCGACAACTTTTCGGCCACCATCGCGATGGCTATGGCCACCTGCTTGTTATTCGGGTCTATCGCACGCGCTTTTTCCAACGCCTTTGACGCGCCGGCCATATCGCCGTCTCCGTATAATTGCGCCGCCGTGCCCAAAAGCTGCAAAGCCTTAATTTTTTCGATGGGGGACGGCAATGGGCCTTCCTGCTCTATTCCGGGAAGCGAGGGATTACCGATCGGCTTGTCCCGCGCCATTTGTGTTTCTTTCGCCGCCAATCTTTGCTTTAAGTTTTTTGCGATTTCGGTTTTCTTTGCCGCAATATTGTGCTCCTCGTTCGGATCGATCACGACGTCATATAACTCGAGGTGGTTTTCGGGCCCTTGTATAAGTTTGTGTTTGTTTTTCACGATGGCTTTAAGCGGGTTCAAACCCCATCTGTGAAACGGCTCGACGGTGACGATAATTCTCTCCCTGTGCGCTCCCGGCCCGATGCCTCCTTTGAGCAACGGCCCGAAGTCGTAGCCTTGCGCGCCGGGGACCGGCGGGAAATTTAATGTTCCTACGATAGTGGGCAAAATATCCTCGAGCGACACCGGATCGTTCAATTTGCGCGCTACAACGCCCGGCCCTGCTATATACAGCGGCACCTTGACGGTCGAGTTGTAAAGCAGCGTCCCATGCCCTCGTTCGCCGTGTGTTGTCGCATTCGCAGCGGGCGCCGTGATGATGACCATGACACCGGCACCCTCGTCGGGGAGTGATGCAAGTAAGTTTTTGACCGACGCGGCGACTTTACCGAGGCGCTTTTTCTTTTCGGTTTCCTCCGGCGGCATAACCCAATCGTCGGCCAGATCGCCGTAATGCACCCATATAAAGTAGGGCTTATCGCCGAACAGCTTGAGCCACTTGACCGCTTTTTCAGTCAGGGAAGGCGCCGGATCGTGAAGTGTGTATGCGAAAGGGCCCACCGGCACGTCCTTGAAATTATAGCGGTAAATATCAAACCCCTGATTCAGGCCGGTATCCCGGCCGAGGTCGGATGCGCCGATGAATGCCGCCGTGCGGCGGTTGTTGGTTTTGAAAACTTCGGCCATAGTCACCGCCGTGTTATCGAGCGTCCAGTTTGCGGTAGCTTCCACATCATGACCTATCGGGTGCAGGCCCGTCATTATGCTTGTGATGGAAGGCAAAGTGGCGGGACTGGGCGTGAGGGCGTTTTGAAAAATTGCCAAACGGCCGGCAACGGTATCGAAAACCGCCGCCTGATCCGGCGACAGGCCGTCTATGGTCACCAGCACCACCGAGTTGACGCGACCGTCGTCGCATGCTCCGACAAAGCAAACGACAAAAACAACGCACAATAATAGTTTTCTTATCAGCATGTAAAGAATATTACCCGCAATGCTCCGGTTCGGCAAACAGTGCAAAGGTTGTCCTGAGCGAACACGGACGTGTCCGTCCGGAGTCGAAGGGTGCTACGTTCCGTTGATTGCGATTTCCTTTCGTACTCCGCGTCCACGTTTTTCCAGCGCTGCGTAGACGATATGGTACATCGTCGGTATAAGCACCAGCGTAACCATCCCGGAGAGGAACAACCCGCCGATAACGCTTATCCCGAGCGGCCTCCAGAATTCCGCGCCCTCGCTGCGGTTGAGAGCCATCGGCAGCATGCCGAATATGGTAGTGAAGGTGGTCATCAATATCGGTCTCAGGCGGTGTTTACCGGCGGTTTTAAGGGCCTCCTCCAGTTCCATGCCACGGCGGCGGAGTATGTTGGTGTAGTCGACGAATACGATGGCGTTGTTCACCACTATCCCCAGAAGCATGATCATGCCCAGGAACGTATACATGCTGAAACTGATTCCGGTGATGATTACAAACAGGAACACTCCGACCAGGGCAAAGGGAATGCTGAACATAATGATAAAGGGGTCTACAAAGTTCTCGAACTGGCTGGCCATGACCATGAACACCAGGATAAGGCCCAATATGGCCACAAACCCCAGTTGTTTGAACGCATCGGCCATTTGCTCGATCTGGCCGCCGAGCGTCACCACAATTTTCGGCGGCGGCGGCAGCTTTTTCAGTTGCTTTCGAATGCCACTCGCCACTTTCCCCAAGGGTGTAGTGCCATCCAGGTTGGCCTCGACTTTCACCACGCGTTCCTGGTCCAAACGTTCTATCTCAATGGGTGTAACGCCTCGCTCGATTTTTGTAACGTTGCCCAGGGTAACGGTTTTGCCCATCATATTCACTATCGGTATTTTTTTCAGTTGTTCGATGGATTTTCTGTCCGAATTCTGTAACTGGAGCCAGACATCCCACTCATTGTCCTCGATCCTGTATTTCGTCACATCAGCGCCGAACAAGGCGGCGCGAAGCTGCATGGCGATCATCCCGGCGTTGAGTCCCAACATACTTGCCCGCTCTTTATCGAGTTTCAGATTAACGCTGGTTCTGCCGATATCGCGGCTGACCGTTATATCCTCGAGTCCCGGGACGTTTTCCTTGAGCACTTTTTGTATTTCGCGTGCGTACATGTTGGTTGCGGGAATACTGGAGCCTTTAATTTCAATCTGAACGGGCCTGCCGCCGCCAAAAAATTGGTCTATCGGACTGCCCGGGTTAATATCCAGCTTCATTATGCCCGGGATGCTTTCCACCATGGGGCGAAGAAGGACGGCGTAATCCTTCGTAGACCGCGTTCTGAGTTTTCGTTTTATCAGACGCGCGCTACATTCGATAATATGATCGCCTTCCTTTTGGCCTATCCCGGTTGCAAATCCCATGCGGCTCTGGCCGGTACGCATGAACACATTTTCCCACTCCTTTTGGCCATTGGCGCCCACCATGTTGTTCATCAAGATGTCCATTATTTTGAGCCCGGTAACGGTAGATTCCTCCACATTCGTGCCTGGAGGCAATTCGGCCATTATCTGGAAGTCCCCGGTATCTTCATCGGGCATAAACTCCGTCTTGGTTGCAAACAACAGGAGAGTGCTTAACCCGAAAGCCCCCAGTGCGATGAGCGCCGTTTTGCTCCGGTGCTTGAGCGCCCAGTCTATGATGCGCAGGTAGACAGCCTCAACCTGGCGGTATAACCCAAGGCGGCCTCTATAGGTGGAAAATCCCTCTGCCGCATCTTTGGCCAATAGCTTTGACGCAAGCATCGGTGATAGCAATAGCCCCGCTAAAAGGGAGCCGAATAGAGTCGCGGCGATCGTGAAGGCGAGTTGCCTGAAAAGTACTCCCGTCATGCCGGATACGAATAGCAGTGGCACGAATATGACCACGGTGGTTATAGCGCTTGCGGTGACCGCCATGCCCACCTCGCCGGCGCCGTCAACACATGCCCGGTTAATCGACTTCCCCTCCTCGAGGTGCCTCGTGATGTTCTCAAGTATGACTATTGCGGTATCCACCACCATACCGATGGCGATAGCCAGGCTTGCGAGACTCATCATATTGATCGTGTAATCGAAAAAGTAGAGAAACACAAAAGCGATAATCAGGCTGAACGGAATAGTGAAAGCTATAACCATGCTGGAACGCGCGCGCCGTAAAAACAGATAAACCATAAAAATAACGAGCACACCGCCGATTAGAATCGTTATTTCGAGGTTTCTTATAGCGTCCTTAATAAATTGAGCGGTATCGAAAACCTTTACTATTTCAACATCTGCCGGCAATGTTCTTTGTACTTCGGCGACACGCTCGAAAACGGCTTCCGCCACCTCGACGGTGTTGCCGCCGCTTTGCTTCATAACCATAAAGAGCAATGCCGGACGTTTGTTCAGGAAAACTCGTTCGTCCTGATCGTTAAATCCGTCGACGACGCGAGCGACGTCGCGGACTTTTATCGGCCCGCCTTCCGGCCCGGCGCCGATAATAATGTCGTTTATTTCCTGAGGGTCCTCGAATTCCGCCGGGAGCCTTACCGGAAGGCTTTTTCGACCTATCTCGATGTTACCCGCCGTGATGGTAATGTTCTGGAGCGCCAGCGCCTGGCCGATCTGAGTAATGGGTATATTGAACGCGCGCATGCGATCCACGTCCAGTTCGATGTTTATTTGTCTTCTTAGCCCCGCGATAAGTCGAACGGTACCCACACCGGGGACGGTCTTGACGCGATCGGCTACTTTTTTATCGGCCAACGTACGCAGATCGGGGTAGCTTTTGGTTGCCGTTATCAAGTAAAAAAGGATGGGCCATTGAGCGGTGCCGAATTTAAACAGTTGCGGTGTTTCTATATCGTCCGGCAGCGCTCTCTTTGCAAATTCGAGGAACGTCCGGACATCGTTCATCGCCTCGTCGGTATTGGTGCCCCACTTAAAGCGAAGACTCACTACACTCAGATTATCTTTTGATACGGACGTTATTTTATCGACGCCCGCGACCTGGTTCACGGTATTCTCGATCTCCTTGGTTACCAGCCGTTCGATGTCTTCGGCACTCACGCCGACGTAAGGGGTGATGATACTGACGGCAGGTTGCTCAACATCCGGCATAAGGTCGATCGGAATAAAGAAAAAACTGATCCCACCGAGTATGAGGACCGAGAAGAATATCATTATAGTAAAGACGGGCCGTCTTACTCCCAACTCGGGAAGTCTCATTGAGTTTCCTCCCCGTCCTCTTTGGCAGCCGTCGGTTCGACCTCGACATCTCCTTCCATAACCGGTTCCACTCGTTGCCCATCGAGGATGTCGCTGGCGCCGCTTGTTATCACTATGCTGCCGATTTTCAGGCCGGCAAGTTTTCTAATTTCGACTCGGTCTCCAAAGCTTCGTCCCGGAACAGCCATACGCTCTACGGCCAGACCGTCGACAATCTCGACGACGCGTATGTCACCCGTTATGTTATTAAGGCTGAATGCGTCACGATGTACCGAGATGACATTATGGTAAGTAGCGCTCACATTTACGCGGGCCATCATACCGGGCTTGTATCGATGGTCGGGGTTATCAAGATATACCTTAATGGTAAAAGTCCGGCTTTCCGCTTCGAGGAAAGGAACCACACGATCTATGGTGGCATCGAGGGTGACGTTGGGGAAGGCGTCCAACATCACCTGCACGGACATACCTTCCGTTATCGATCCCACGTCTCGCTCCGCTACGGGGCACTCGATTTTCACCCGGTCATAATCGATCAGCACAAGTGCCGGCGTGGGCGGCATGGTATATATTCGCTCGCCCTCCTCGATCATAAGTTTCGCTATCTCGCCAGCGAAGGGAGCCTTGATAACACTGTCGCGATGATACATCTTCGCCTTTCCGATGAGTGCTTTTGCGTTCCTTATATTCGCCTGCGCCATTCTCACGGCCTGCCGCGAGGCTTCGTACATTGCCTCCGCCTTATCGTAATCGCTCCGGCTGATCGCATCGCGCTGCATCAGCTCCACGACTCGATCAAACTCTTTTTTCGTTGCGTCGCGCTGCACCCGAGCTTGAGCGGCGGTGGCGTACGCGGCGGAAAGACCGGCCTTGGCCTGCCTCATGCCCAGCTCGATCTCCTCCGGGTCCAACTCGATAAGCGGCTCGCCCTCGGGAACACTCTCACCATCCCTGTGATATACTTTGAGCACTTTGCCCGGCACGTTGCTCATAATCACCGCCATCCTGTCGGGTTTGACGTTTCCGACAAGTTCAAGAACCTGGGTGATATCACCCTTTGTAACCTTTCCGAAACGGACCGGCACTGCGGGCGCCTCGGATTCTTGAACCTCTTTCTTTGTACAGCCCGGCCCCAGTAATGCCACGGCAAGTAAAACAGCGACAAGATGTCTACTCGTTCTCATTATTGTCATTTTCGTTATTCCCATCTTCAATTTCATTATTTACGTCCTCGCCTTCGGCGTTTTCGTTTCCTGCACTTTCGACACCGTTCCCTTCGCCTCCGGTAGTTCCGTTTTCCGCCTCGTTCGGAACTGGCTGATCGATAGCTAAATCGAGCCCCATGGCGCGATCCAACTCGGCCTTTGCGGTCATGTAATCGGCCATGGCGCTTATTTCGTTGGTTTCCGCCTGTGTTAGAAGGGTCTGAGCTTTCAGCACGTCGAAGCTGGTTTCCATCTGCTGGTCGAACCGTGCCTGTACGACGCGCAGGTTTTCTTCAGCGCTCGACAGTGAAGCACGGGCCGTATTCACATTCGCATGGGCCTGCAATATTTTCAGGTACGCCTGCTTGATTCCGAGTATGGCCATGTCGCGAACCATCCTCAGATTCTCGGACGCGGCCCTGGACATAGCCTTTGACGACCGGACGTTATAATACTTCTTCCCCCATTCCCAGAACGTCCAGGTAGCTCCGATGGTAAGACTTAGAATTTCCTCGTCGGAAGAAAATGAACCCGTTTCGCGTGTATACGTCCCGATGAGAGCCACATGCGGCACCCAGCTTGCCCTTTCGAGCTTCACGGCTCGCCGCGCCATTTCGTTTTGTATTTGCGCAATGCGCACGTCGGGCCTGTCTCTCAATCCGTTTTGAACGCAATCTTCGAGGCTTAACTCGATAGTCGCCACCTCGAGTTCACCTTGGACCTCGACCAACTCCGTCTCATTTTTGCCTATGAGTATTCCGAGTCCGGTGCGCGCGAGGTCGTATGAAGTTCGAGCGGTGGTGAGGTTTTGCTGCATTTGTGCGAGGTTGACCTCGGCTTCCAGAAGCTGGTTTTTTGCTATCATGCCGACTTCGTAAAAGTCCTGAGCGCGTTTTCTCAGCGACTCGCCCATTTCGACGGCCTTTTCGGCCACACGCACAAATTCCCGCGCTTTGAGCACGCCGTAAAAGGTTGTTCTGGTGCGGTATGTGATTTCATAACCCGCATCGGCGGCCTGAAGCATGGCCATCTTTTCCTGTAACTTCGTAAGCTTGTAACCCTGCCATATCAACCCGCCCGTGAACAACGGCTGCGTTACAGAAATGGTAAGATTGTCGATCTCGCCCTCTCCCGCCGGCAGTTGCTGGGCCGGGATGTCCGGTGTGGTAACATCCGGGAATTCCACCGGCACGGTCATCGGGGGAAGGCCGATGCTGGAAAGGTCTATGGTTATATCTTGTGACCCGCCCGGTATGGTCATTCCCGGCTGGGCGGGTATTTCAAACGTCGGCCTTTCGTCCAGCCACGTATGGCTGTACTCGGCGTTGAAAACCGGCAAAAAATTGGCGACGGCGGCCTTTTTCTTGTACACCGCCGCCCACCTGTTGTGTCCGGCGGCATGTATGGCCGGATTGTTTCGTCTTGCGAGTCTTATGCAATCATCCAGCGTCAGCGCCTTGCGGTCGTTTGCCGCGCCGTAAGGCGCGGCCATGATAAACAGTAATAGAACACTCAGCGCCGGCAACATTTTTCGCATTGTCATCCCCTTTTTCGTTTTACTTCCGGTCGACGAAGGGCGCCGCGAAAGAAAAGATCGAGTATACGTTCATGGAGGTCCGCCAGAGAAGTGTCTCCCGGACCGATAAGCCAGTCGTGAATAGTGGCGTTGCAATTACCAATAAGAGAAAGCGCAAGTTCCAGAGAAGAAAAATCCCGGAACAGACCGTCCCTTAATCCTTCTTCCATAAGTTCTTGGAAGGACCTGACATGTTCCTGGTAGCATTTTCTTACCTGTTCGTGTATTCCTCCGTGTACTGCCGGTTCAGGCACTGAACGGACACCCAGAAATAAATGGAAAAAATCCCTGTTCTCTTCCATGAAAGCCAATAGAGCGCCGACCGCCTTGCTTATCTTTTGCATACAGTCTCCCGCTCCGTCGATTTCCGCCGCTATTCTTTCCTTGGCTTGTAGAAACTTTTCCTCGACGATGGTCAAGTACAGGCTTTCCTTGGTTTCGAAGAAGTTATAAAGTGTTCCGATGCTGAACTCGCTGGCCTGCGCTATTTCCTGCATGCTTGTGCCGGAGTAGCCTCTCGCCGAAAAAAGCCTCAGCGCCGCATCAAGAATGGAACGGCGGCGCAGGAGATACTCTTTCTCCCGACGGCTCAAAGCGCCGCCGGCGGTTTTATTGATTTTCTTGAGCTTGGCTGGTTCCATTATCCGTGTTGGAAGTTATCTCTTCAATACTGGAAAGAAGGGAGAAAACTACCCTTTTATGAATAGATATTCAAATTTTGAGCGAGATTCTAAAGCAAACGATCAAAGCTGTCAATGGGGGGCTATCGTCAACTTGGTCTTTTTTCATTTCATTTCCCGGCGTATCGAAAATGCCACCATTCCCCCGGCGCATCGTCTCTCCAGCCGGCTTTGCGCATGGCTCTGATCATCGCCCGCTGGGCCTCGACCGCTTCGGGGCCGAACACTTTTTTAGCTCGAGCGCTACCCCGGCGGAAGTCTTCCGTCCACGACGCAAAACGGCAGCAGCATGGATGATAGCTCCATCCTTGCGCAAGTTTATGACCCTTCGAGGCGAATTTGCGGCAATCTTCGACAGTCGTGAGGTCCATTTGATTGCGGACGTTTAATTTGACGCGGCGTCTGTTATATGCGCAGACGTCCACCGTGCGATGATTCACGTGAGGGCAATTGTCGAAAATATGCGCATAACGCGGATCGCTCAGGTCGTATATTCGGCATGGCAGTCGCTTGCGGGTTTTTGGATCGCGCGGGCCGCATACGTATCGATTACACCTGTACCCTTGGGAGGTTTTCTTCACCCACAAGCATTGCTGGTGGCCCGGCGGGCGATAGGAGCTTATAACGAATATTTCCAGATCCGGATTTTCTTCTTTCAAAATTTTTCGAGATACCTTGAATGCCTCAAGCGCTTCCGGGGCAAGCACGCATGGCCGCTCCGGCTTGCCCCCCGGCGAACGCACCACCCCATAGCGTCGCGAGCACGAATTTTCCGACCCGGTAGTATCCCGAAGGCATGGATCAACGCCTCCGAATTCTTCCGGCCTGAACTCGACCACCGGACGAGTGACACCCTTCACCGGAGTATGCTGCGGAGCGGAATAACCCTGCACGATGCAAAGAAAGACAACAATAACCGCCACCGCAAGGCGATGCATGCCAAAATCAACCATAAAACGGAAAGTAACTCCCATCTGCATATACCTCAAATCATAAACGCTTAAAGGTTAGTAAATTTCCCCAAAAAGAGAATAAAGGCTATTTATCCAATTCGATTCCATAAGTTTTAATTTTCCTGTGCAGGGTGGATCGTTCGATGCCGATGACTTCGGCGGTGCGAGAGATATTGGAGCCGTTTTCTATCAGCTTGTGCACGAGGAACTCCTTCTCGAACAGGGTACGCGCCTGCCGTATGTCGTTTACCCCGAAAGGCGATTCCCCCTCTTCTCCGGTTTCTCCCCGTAATTGAGCCGGCAGATCCTTAAGCCGTATCTCTTTGCGAGGAACCATTATTACCAGGCGCTCGACAAGGTTCTTGATCTCCCTGACGTTACCGGGCCATGGATTTTTCATCAGCGCTTCGACGGCGTCGGGAGCGAAACTTTTCCTCTTTACCCCGACTTTCCTCGAATACCTAACAGCGAAGTGGTCGAGGAAGAAGGGTATATCCTCGGCCCGTTCCCTCAGTGGAGGTACATGTATCGGTATTACGTTTAGCCGGTAATACAAGTCTTCCCGGAATCTTCCCTCCGCGATCTCTTCTTCAAGGTCTTTATTGGTGGCCACAATGACGCGTACGTCCACTTGTATCGGCTCGCCACCACCCACCCGCTCGAACTTCTGCTCCTGTAAGATTCGAAGTATCTTGGCCTGTGTTTTGAGGCTCATATCGGCTATTTCGTCCAGGAATATCGTTCCACGGTGGGCGAGGTCGAACTTTCCCCTTTTCCGATCCGTAGCGCCCGTAAAGACTCCCTTCTCATGGCCGAACAACTCGCTCTCTATCAATTCTTCCGGGATGGCGGCGCAATTGACGTCCACAAAAGGCTGGTCGCTTCGCAGACTCTCTCCATGGATGGATCTGGCCACAAGCTCCTTGCCGGTGCCGTTTTCGCCGGTAATAAGAACCCATCCGTCAGTTGGCGCAACGCGCTTTATCTGATCTTTCAGTTTCTCGACGGCGGGGCTGGAGCCGAGTATCTTTTCCGTTCCAAGAATTCTCCTGCGAAGGTCTCGGTTAGCTTCGGCCAATTGGTGGTGCTCGATGGCCCGGGCAACGGTGAGCAGGGTTTTTTCGGTGCTGAGCGGCTTTTCGAGAAAATCGTATGCGCCAAGCTTGGTGGCCTTGACCGCCGTCTCGATTGTTCCATGACCGCTTATTATGATAACCGGCAGGTCTGAATACTCGGCACGAATCTCTTTCAGTACATCGATGCCGTCGGGACCAGGCATCCATACATCGAGCAAAACGGCGTCGGGAATCTCGCGGTGAACCGCTTCTATGGCCTCCGTTCCATTGGAAACGGCCATTACCCGGTATCCCTCATCTGCAAGTATGGCGTCGAGACTTTTGCGAACGCTTGCTTTGTCATCAACCACCAATACGGTCGGAGCCATATATCACGTCTCCCATGCCATTGATTCGGTGTCCCGTTTTTGATCTGCCGATCCATTGCGGTGTGCCGGAGCGGCTACTCCCAATCGAGGCAGGTGTGTCGGGAGTTCGATAACGAACGTCGCGCCACGCGGTTGATTGTCGCGCACTCTTATGTACCCGAAATGTTCACTGACTATCCTTTGCACGATTGCCAACCCGAGGCCGCTTCCGCCCTTCGTCGTCGAGAAATCAGGCTCAAAAACCCGCGCCCTGTCCTTCAACGGGATACCACGCCCCGTATCGCTGACCTCGATGCGCGCTATTTGCAAAGCTTCTATGAACGTAGTGGTTAACGAAACCTGTCCGGAACCGTCGATAGCTGCAACGGCATTATCCAAAAGATTGTTCATCATACGCTTTATCTGTTCACGGTCTATATCGAATATAGGCATTGCCGAATCAAGCGACATCGAGAAGGTTACCTGGCTTGCGCTTTCCTGAAACAGCAACGTTGCCTCTCGTATAGCTTCGTTTAAATCCGCAGGAGCGGGCCGCGCCGACGGCATACGGGCGAATTTGCGGAATTCGTTCACCAGATCGCGCAGTTCCCGAACCTGATCGCTGATCAGGTCGATACATTCCACAAATATCTCTTCGTCCTTGCCCCCGATTTTTCCGGAGTACAGTTTTCGCAACCGTTCCGCATAGAGTTGTATGGGAGTGAGCGGATTTTTTATCTCGTGTGCTATGCGTCGTGCGACCTCTCTCCATGCAACGGCCTTCTGTGCTTGAAGGATCTGAGTCATGTCCTCGAAAACACCCACCAGCCCGATCAGCTCTCCATCCTCGGAGCGCAGTTCCGTCAAAGTTACCTGAAAATGAACCGGCGACCCGCCGACGTTCAATACTATCACGCGTCTTACGCTCCCATCCTTTCGAGAGCGTAATTCTTCAAGCAGATCATCGAATAGCTTTTTATGCTCCGGTCTCAGAACTTCGTCAAAGGTTTTACCGAGTACTTCCGGCACATTTATTTTGAACATATTTTCGGCGTTCTCGTTTATTGTGGTAATAATGCCATTGGCGTCGGAACTGATAACCCCCGCCGCAACGTTGGCCAACACTATTTCTATGTAACGGCGCCGCTGATCGAGTTCGATATTCTTGCGCTCGAGAGCGCCGTAGGCTCGTTCAAGTTCGTTGGTTCCGGCTTTAAGCTGATGGGTCATCCGGTTGAAGCTTCGTGCCAATACGCTCATCTCGTCCTGTCCCTCGGCGTCGGTAGTGACATCCAGGTCTCCTTCCGCCACCTGTTCGGTAGCGCCGGCCAGTCGGACCAGAGGTACGGTCAACGTCTTGGCTATATGGAAGCCGAACCAGCTTGCACTGAACAATACCAAGAGGCTGGTAATGACCAGGAAAATGATGTGCATGGTCTTTATGGGGTTTTTCAGGCGCCTGAGCTCGATGTAACTTTGATAGCCCCGCTCATTAGCCTTCATTTGCTGAAACAGGCTCTTGTCGATAATCGTTTGAGCCACCAGTGCGGCTTCTATAGGTCCGGCGGGACCGCCATGGTGAATCGGCACTACGCCCCTGACGATGTCCATTTCTTCAGCGGGGGCTATCATGTACCCCTCCTGGCCGTCAAGGGCGCGGTCTATAAAATCACCCGACGGCGTCAGTGTAAGGTCGGATACTGTTACGCCGGCCCGAGTGACCGTCATCGGCAGTTTGCCCTCCCCCCATACTAAACGCACATCCGTAAGACCGTATTCAAGCCTTTTATACTCAAGAAAATCCTTGAGACCGGTGTTGCGATCAGGTCTCAATAGGTCCATATCTTGTATATAATTGCGCATCTGCTGCGCGAAGTGCAGCATCTCTTCCCCGTCATCCTCATATTTACTTTGCACTATTTCATTGCCCGTCTCGAAGACTTTGGAAACTTGAGGGTCAAACCATCCCTCTAAACTGAAGTTCATGAATTTTAGCGCTACAAAGAAAAGGATGCCTGTCGGCAGCAGCGATAGAGCCACGAATGTCGAAACGAGTCTTGTTTTTAGCCTCGATCCGAAAATTCCACGGCGGCGCTCCACAAAAAGCTTGGTGATGTTGCGCACCACCAGAAATACCAGAAGCAAAACGAGTACCAAGTCTATGTTGAACAGGGCGAAGAAGAGTATATTATTGCTGATCGGCAACTCTTCGGAAAGCCGAGAAAGACGAACCTCGATAGCGGTGACCGCCACCACGGCAATTATCGAAAGCGCTATTATGACGTATTCACGGCGTCTGCGCCTGATTTCCGCCTCTTCGAGCTTCTCTCCCATAAAAACACCTTTTCGGAGAGGATACCACTGTAGGTGAATCAAATCAAGGAAAAAACAAGGCGTTCTCTAAATGGGTGTGCTAAAATCACTTTTGGCGCTACCGCGCTGATGTTGAGAACCTGAGCTATGGCGAGACTTCTGTTGGTACAAGGTTTGTGGATGGAGCAGCTTGGCGTTATGAGCCTGGCCGCGGTCGCTCGGGCGAACGGCCATGAAGTGATGTTGGCGTTGGGATCGGAAGAGCGGATCGTCCGTGTCGCCCGCGATTTTCGGCCCGATGTTGTGGGTTTTTGTGTGCTTACGGGGTTTCAGACGAGATGGCTGAAGGTGGCTCGATCAATCAAAAGAGCTCTCGATCCGGAGCCGCTGATAATATTTGGAGGTCCTCATCCCACTTTTTTCCCGAAAGTAGTGCTCGAGGATGGGGTTGATCTGGTTTGTCGCGGCGAGGGAGAAGGCGCCATGGCCGATTTGTTGGACGCCGTCGATGCGGGAAATGAACGTTTCGATGATATTCCCAACCTGGTGGTAAAGAACGATTTCGGCTTGCGATCAACTCCGTTACGACCATTGGCGAACCTCGATGAGTTACCTTTCCCGAACAGGGAAATAAGCTTCGCGTATCCATTCATAAGAAAAGACCCCAACGTGCATTTCATGGCAGGCAGGGGATGCCCTTATTCATGCTCATTCTGTTTCAACCGCAGCATGCGCGAGCTTTGCCGGGAATTGGGGCCGCCGGTCAGGATGAGGAGCGTCGATAATCTCATCGAGGAAATAGACGGCGTCAACCGCAAATGGGGAATAGAGGTAGTTTATTTCCAGGACGATACTTTTGTTCTCGACCGTGATTGGCTATTTGACTTTCTCGATCGGTACGCGAGTTGTCTTCGCTTGCCGTTTTATTGCACCGTGCGCGCGGACCTGGTGACGGCCGATATGGCCCGGGCGCTTCGAGACGCCGGGTGTTACAGGGTAAGCTTCGGCGTTGAATCGGGCGTCGAGAGAATCAGACGCGAGGTGTTGAAAAAGAACGTTTCGGACGAGCAAATCCGCGAGGCGGCGAGCATACTCCACGATGCGGGAATTACCTTCCAGACAACCAACATGATGGGCCTGCCGGGTGAAACACTGGCGGATGCAGTGCGTACATTGGAACTAAACATTCAAATAGGGGCGGATATCGCCTGGACGAGTATTTACCAGCCTTATCCGGGAACTGAGTTGGGAGATCGAACTCTCGCAGAGGGTCGCGTCGATAAGCTGCCCGACGACGAGCGTATCGCCGATGCGCACACCTCGAGCATTTTGCGTCAGCCGGAGATCGAAGAGGTCGTGCGGTTTCAGAAATTCGCCTATTTAGCCGTCAAGTTCCCCTCCACATTGCCATTCATACTCGAGCTGACCAGGCGAAATCATCCCATTTTATACTACTATATTCATCGAATTACGTATTTACTTTTCTACTTTAAACAGATAACGCATATGAGTTGGCGCCGGGTAGTCCATGAAGCGTGGGTAGCCTGGCGGCATTACAGGTAGATAGCGCGTCATGCCGGTGCGGCTCACCGTTCGCGATTATCTTCAGTGTTTGTCGGGGCAACCCTTTTATGAGAGGGCCTTAAATCTTCCGTAGCCGCGTTCTCCTCCGGCTCTATATGAACTAACACTTGCGAACGAGGCATGCCCTTCCTGATACATTCTTCCACATTCTTGCTTAACTCATGTGCTTC
>CAZDAF010000042.1:0-15403 GCA_964503115.1 uncultured bacterium | reverse complement strand
TACATTAAACTTTATCAATTCTCGAAACTTCCATGCATCTCCGTTTCCGGCCGGGACAATCGGATATAAGGCGGCTTTCAAACCCGCCCCTACTCTCATTTTCCGGCCATATATATTAAAGTAAACCGCGGATGTCTCTTATTTAAAGGAGGAGTGGATGACGGATCAGCCTTCCATGACCAAGCGCGGTGATTTAATCAAGTTTTATGCCGCTTTTCTGCCGGACAAACCGGTAGTTATTTGCGGTGAGCATCGCCTGACCTGGTCGGAACTGTATCGGCGGGGCCGCGCTTTGGCGCAAAGTCTGTACGAGCTGGGCCTTCGCCCCGGAGACCGGGCTGCGGTGATGATCTACAACTTGCCGGAGTTCTGGGAGATCAGCGTGGCGTTGAGCCTGATCGGGGTGGGTTCGGTACAGATCGGGTACCGGAATAAGGCGCCGGAGATCGAATATATCGTGGGCAATTCCGAGTCCCGCTGTCTGCTTTTCCATAGGGACTTTGCCGAGCGGATTCTTCCACACAAGCAGCAGTATACGAGCCTTTTACCGGATGGATTTATTTGCATCGGGAAGACTTCGCTCGAGGGAGCGCTGGATTACGAGAAGTTGATGGAAGACCCTCCGCCGGTCGATCTGGATAACCTTCCCGAAATTCAGGGCCAGAGAATGATCTACACCTCGGGCACCACCGGTAAACCGAAAGGGGCTTTCCGCACCAACCTGGAAAGAGGAGCCGAATTTATTGTTCATCTTGTCCAACAATTCAAGTATACCTCCGACGAAGTGCATCTGGTGGCCTGCCCTCTTTACCATTCGGCGCCCATCGCATTCTCAGGCGCTGCATTCATGCTGGGAGGCACATTGGTACTTATGCCGAGGTATGATACGCAGGAGTTTCTGGAGACAATTTCCAGACATAAGGTGACCTCGGCCTTCGTGGTTCCGACTATCCTCGATTCTTTGCTACAGGCGCCGGATGAAGTAACGGCGGACTTGGACTTAGAAAGTCTGCGAACCCTGATTTGCGGAGCGGCGCCTTTATTCCCCCGGATAAAACTCGGCATCATGGATCGCTTCGGGCCGGTGCTTTATGAATTTTACGGCTCCACCGAAACCGGTGTGAACACCATCATCACACCGGAGGAGATCCGGGAAAAACCCAACAGTGTGGGCCGACCTTTCCCCGACAACGAGCTTGTCATCTTCGACGACGAAGGCAATGAAGTTCCGGACGGCGAGCGCGGAGAGCTTTATATATATAACTCCTTCCTCATGGAAGGCTATTATAAAAACGAGAAAGCCACCCGGGAATGCTTGCGTGGGAAATATATGACCGTGGGCGACATCGCTATTCGGGATAAGGACGGGCACTTCTACATCGTTGACCGGAAGAAGGACATGATTATACGGGGCGGGGCTAACATTTACCCGGCGGAGATCGAGGACGTGCTGCACGGCATTGAAAGCATCCGGGATGTGGCGGTGCTGGGAAAGCCTGACACTCATTGGGGAGAAATCGTGGCCGCTTTTGTGGTGCCGGCGTCCGGCAAGCAGATCGACGAAGCGGCTATTATAGAATATTGCAACGAGCGGCTGGCATCCTACAAAATTCCGGAAATTATTATCTCTCGAGACGAAATCCCAAGAAACCCGCAAGGTAAGATACTGAAGCGGAAGTTGAGAGAGGAACTCGAAAAAGGAGAGACCGAATAACCCGACCACCGACAAATGCCCATATTATCGCCCCTTGAATACCGGTTTGCGCTTTTGGACGAAGGCCAGTTGTCCTTCCTTTATATCCTCGCTGTTGAACGACTGCGCAATGATCATCGCCGCTTCCTTCATATCATCTTCGCTTAATACCATGTTGTCTGCGAACATATTGAAGATTCTCTTCATCCCCTTGAGTGACAGCGGCGCATTTTCCGCGATTTCCTCGGCAAGGGCATACGTAGTGCTCTCCAGCTCAGACCGGGGAACCATACGATGCACCAACCCCATTTTCGCAACGTCCTCGGCGCTGTATAACCGCCCCGTGAAAAACACCTCCCTGGCCCTGGCCATTCCCAAAGCTTCCACGACTTGTTTAATACCTTCCGAGTGATACACCAGACCGAGCTTCGCGGGCGGTATGCCCATACGCACGTCGTCCGCCGCAATACGTATATCACAGCACATCGTCAGGTTGAAACCGGCGCCCAGAGCATACCCGTTCAGCATCGCGATTGTCGGGTATGGATAGTTCTTCACGCAATTCAATGCCTGTTCCACGGGGTTTCGGTTTTTGAAAGTCTTAGCTATCTCCGGCGTGATTTCCGTCGGAATGGACAAAACGTCAAAACCTCCCGAAAAGACCCTGTCACCGCTCCCGGTAATCACAACCACCCGTACGGTATCATCGTCGGCCCATTCCTCCAACGTATTAACCAACTCGATCAACATCTCCACCGTTATCGAGTTTCTCTTCTCCGGTCGGTTGAGAGTCAGTGTACCTACGTTTCCTTTTCGTTCCTTTAGTAGCATATCGTTCTCCATTATCGTTTTCAGTTATCGGTCTTCAGTCCTTACAAATCAACCTTCAGCCTCCCAGAAGCTCTTTCAATTTTATGGAATTTTCGTTTTGACCGGGGTCCTGGCTCAGTTCGGTGCAGGCTTCGATGTCGGCCTCATCGGCGGCGAGAGCTGCGGCAAAGGCCATGCAGGTCTGGTACCCGCATTTTTCGCACGCGCTTATTTGCGGCAAAAGTTTGAAGAGGTTCATGACTGTCGGAGGGTCGTAGGGTGTATGGTTGGGTGTAATCTCATTTTTTTTCGCCTCAATTCCACGGATAAGATCAATTAACTTTTCGGCTCCTTCGCGCGCGGCTTGGTCGTCCCCGAATAAACTCACACGCACCTGGCTGCGTTCGATGACAACCCTATGTCCCTCCCAGAAAAATCTTATATACGGAGTTTTCGGAAAATATTGGGCTTTTTCCCGGGTAGCGTTAAGATATGGCAAAAGGTGAGAAAGATCGCTGTCGAGATGAGCGATTGCGTTGACGAAAGGGAACGATGGATTGCAACCCGGACGTTTTACTTCAATTTTTTCTATCTTCATAATTACACCCTTTTCCTGCATATTTATCTATACACGGCATTTTAAGTACTCGCGCATCAGCAGAATGAATTTTCTTCAATGCGACAATATAAGTCATCCGACAATCGAAAATAATTTGTAAATGTAACTCACATTTCAGTAGGCTGCTAACTACAAGTAAAAATCCCGAGGTAGGGATCAGGGGTATTTTTTCGTAAAGTGTTTGAAATGTGCCTCTTGTCTTTAACGGTCTCACCAACCCGATATTGGACTGATTTTACTAAACACTCAAGTTAGTATATTATGAATGATTATTTCCGGAGGTGATTTGTAATGGAGCAGGAGAGTAGATTTAAGGATTGTCTTGATTTAAGCAGGTTGAAGTATTACGAGTTGGACGAAAGCGGTCGCTTATTTTCGCGGCCGGAGGAAGTCGGGAGGGTCGTGGATTTTCACACGCACTTCGGGTTGACCTTTGTCTTTGGGCCACGGCTGAATTTGTTTAAAAAAGTAGACCATGTAGAATATTTCTTTCCATATCGAGGCAATCCGATTAACCTCGATGAATATTCCGCAAGCAATTTTACCGAGGAATCGGCGAAAAAGTGTGCTTCAGAATGTATCAAGGCGGGGTTTTCCGGCAAAGGATACATGGGCACTCAGACGATCCCGAAAATGATCGAGGACATGGATCGTATCGGAGTGACCCACAGCGTGGTGCTGGCGGTGGACTTTCCGACGGGGTTATCAAGCAATTCGGAGCTTTATCTTAAAAGCACCAAACACGAGCCACGGCTGATTTGCTACGCAAGCGTTCATCCTTATACGGCGCGCAAGGCCGAAAAGGTCGAGCGATTTATCGATATGGGCGCGGCAGGTATCAAGCTTCACCCCGCCGAAGCGCTTTACCGCGCGAACAACCCTCGTTTGAGAGATATATACGAGGTTTGCCAGTCCAGACGTGTGCCGGTGCTGTTTCATTCGGGCGCATCCCCTCTCGCCCCGAAATGGCAGCAGGATTTGCCGGCGATAAAGTATTTCGCCGAGCCGGTGCGCGATTACCCCGAGTTGATTTTCATTTTCGGCCATTCAGGTATCGAGGAGTATGATAAGGTCATAGAACTCGGCAAAAAGCACGATAACGTCTACATGGAAGTTAGCGGCCAACCGGCGTATCGCATTCGGGAGATGATCGACGGTATCGGTGTCGAACGCGTTCTTTTCGGCTCCGATTGGCCTTTTTACCCGTTTGAAATGCCGCTTGCAAAATCATTGATCGCGACGGAAGATAACCCCGAATGGCGGGAAAAAATCCTCTACAAAAACGCCGTGCGCCTTCTTAAGGAATATGGAGGTGTCGAGATTTAAACAAAATTTACTAGCGAAATCCCAATCCCTTTAAAACTTATTATCACCCCTCCCTCCGGTGACAGGATCTCATGGTCTCACCCAACCGAGGTCAGGGAGTGGCGTCGGTCTGTTTACTCCATAGAATCGGAATTTCGTATGAACTGGACATAGAACTTGACGATTTCTTCATAATTATCGATGGATACCCGCTCGTTGGTTCCATGTGGTTTTTTTATGTCGTCAGGGCCCATCCGTACCGGATTTATCCTGAGAATGTTGCCGCATACTTCCCTGTAATGCCGTGAATCGGTGGCTCCCGTGAATAAAAACGGAGCGATCAGCGTTTCGGGAAATACCTGTCGTATCGTTCGTTCCAGAGTGCGAAAGCCTTGCGAATCGGTGTCGGACACAGCGGACGACTCACTTTGGAAAGCGCCTCTTGTGTTGATTGTTATGCGCTTGTCCTTGACGATATTTTTCACATGATTGATAACGCTCTCGCTACTTTCGCCGGGTATGATCCTGAAGTTTATCACCGCGCGAGCTTTTGTCGGGAGCACATTTTCCTTTTCCCCCGCTTCGAACATCGTCGCCGCTATCGTCGAGCGTATTCCGGCGTTCGTGCCGGGATTTGCGGCAAAGTTTCGTTTAACCAACGGGCCGAAAAGCCATAAGTTTGCGAGCAGAACCTTTATTGGGAAAGGCATCTCCGGCCGCAGGTATTCCAACATTTTTTTCGCCGGCCCTTCAATCGCCGCCGGGAATTGGTTCCTTTCGAGATCATGAATGGCGGTGCTGAGGATACCGACCGCCGTATGCTTCGGAGGTATGGACGAATGCCCGCCCTCACCTTCCGCGACCAACTCGATACTTAAATATCCCTTTTCGGCTATTCCTACCAGCGCCACCGGCTGCGAAACGCCTTTCACCACTCCGTCAGTGATAAATCCTCCTTCGTCAAGCACATATTCAAGCTCGATGCCTCTGGATTTCAGTTGAGCCGCTATTTGAGTCGCACCGACCATCCCGCCCACTTCTTCGTCATGGCCGAAGGCCAAATAGATTGTCCGTTTCGGGCGGTATCCATCCGCCAGCAACATTTCCACGGCTTCGAGGATGCCCATAAGGCTGTTTTTATCGTCCATGGTTCCTCTGCCCCAGATATACCCGTCTGCGATACGCCCCTCGAAAGGCGGCTGAGTCCAGTCGCCTTCGGTACCGCCGGCGACCGGCACGACATCCAGATGCGCCATCAAAAGCACCGGTTTCAGATCCGGCTCGTGTCCGTTCCATGTAAAAAGCAGGCTGTATTCCGCAATTACTTCCTGCGACAGCTCGCTATAAACCCGTGGGAACGTTTTTTTGAGGAAAATGTGGAAACTTTGAAATTCCTTTATATCGGATTTTTCCGAATCCTGGTGCGATATGGTTTTGAACCGTACCGCTTTGGACAAATGCTCGGAGATGAGCTTGCTGTCGATCGGTATCTCACTCATCGGCTCGGGTTCAATTTGCCTTGAAGTCAGAAGCGCCGCTTTTATAAGCACCACGGCGATCATAAGCGCCAGGCCCATCAGAAAAACCCATACTATGGTTAACATTTAGTCTTCTCCCTTTTCATTCGATAAGCAGGTGATAAACGATCAAATATATCTGAAACAAGATATTTCGGATAATATATAGTGTCAATCTCCGCCGGCCAGGTAAATGTAAAATCCGATTAGTGAAGGTTCAATAAACATGCTTGCAAAAAGATGTCCCCATTTTCAAAGGACGCGTACCGCCCGGACTTTTTTTAATGCCTCTTGCCCCATGATCCGCGCCAAGTTATAGTGTTTATCTCTTCGATATGAAACCAACTACCGACAACCGAGACTCTTCAGGTTCGGAACACGAGAAAGAATCCACTCAGGATATCCTTCACGAACTGGAGGAGGAGGGAGTCAGTCGCCCTCCGCTGTGGCGTCAGATGGTTCCGTGGGTGATCACCGCCGGCATTCTTTGGTGGATATTTAAGGACATAAATTTCGGGGATTTTTTAGCCAGGCTTTCCGAGGCCCGGCTTTCTCTGATGCTTCCCGCCATGTTTGGATTCACCGCGGTGTTTGCCGTCTGCGACATCGCAAGTTTCGGATTGTGTTACCGCTGGTTCGCAGTTCCGAACCTTACGGTGCGGGAGATGTGCAATGCGAGCCTTGGCAGTTACATCCTCCAGGTTCTTTACGCGCCTCTTCAGGGCGTTGCCATTGTGGCCTATTATCTCCGGCACAACGGGGCGCCCATCACCTGGACCCTCTCCGGGGCCGGCTTTGCCATGTTAAACGACATTTTCGTGGTAAATGCTGTTTTGACCATCGCCCTCATCCTCAACGTAATTTTTAACTTCACGCCGGAGCTCGAGTCTTTCTGGCTCTTTCCCATGGCAATACCCTGGCTGATCGCTTTTGTGAATTTTCGCTATTGGTTTACCGACTCGAAGGATCGGTACGGCCTGCGCTTCAGCCGACACCCGCTGATGCGCTCCGCGAGGTTCGGAGAGGTTCACCATTACCTCAAGGTCTATGCGGCGCGGCTGGTTATTGCCCTGACCGGTATCGTTGCCCATGTGCTTGCCCTTTATGCCTTTGGTATTAAAGTCCCACTCCCGGTGGTTGTGATAGTGGCGCCCTTGATTGTAGGCGGGGCGTTTTTACCGGTATCCGGCGGCGGGTTCGGCGGCCCTCAACTGGTGGCACTGATACTGTTACCTTATGCCGGTGGAGACGAGGCGCTACTTGCCGCGTACAGCATGTCCTTCTCCGCCTGCTTCACTATAGGTCGAACACTGATCGGCGCCGGCTTCCTGCCCGGCTACCTTCGAGACATAAAACAAGCTGTCCCTCGCATGACTACTGATCCATTGACGGGTGAACCGCTTTAAACTTATATGTCGGTTAATTTAGATAACCGGCCGGGAGGCCTTCCTGCGGCAGGCAGGCCTCCCGACGGGGTTTTTGTGCCAATTTTTATAGTCAAGCCATTGTTAAGAATATCAATAGTGTGCTAAGTTGATTATAGAGGAGTATTTTGTGTCCGGGGAGGAAAACTTGCGCAGGTTGAATGTCGGTTTTGCGACGCACGATGAGTTCGCCGGGGAATGGCAGAAGAACATATCCAAGGGCGGCGTGTTCCTGAACGTCGATCCGCCGCCCGATCAAAGAGAGCGGGTGGTCGTCGTCATCGAAATAGCGGATATCGGGAGCGGTCTGGAACTTCATGGCGAGGTGGTATACGTCACCCCACAGGGCGTCGGCATCCAGCTCGATCCTCTGCCGCTGGAGACCACCGAAGCCGTCGAAGCTATCCTTGCGGGCGAAGCGCCGCCCGCGAAGGAAGAGGAGCAAAAAACCGACGAGGCCAATTTAAGCCTTTACCAGCGTATACAGCAAATGAGCCGGCACGAGAAGGCGGCAATGGCGCGAAAAGGAAACATGGATGCGCGAAATATTCTCGTACGCGACCGCGATCCGTTGATAGTAACCGCCGTGCTGCAAAACCCGCGCATTTCCATGGCGGAAATCATTCAAATATCAAAGTCGCAGGGGTTGTCGTTGGAAATGATCAAGCACATCACCAAGCAGCCGGATTGGATGTCGAACGAGGACGTCCGGTTAAATATAGTGCTCAACCCCAAAACGCCGTTACCTACGGCATTGAACCTGCTGAAAAGGCTTTCGGACCGCAACGTCCGAATGATAGCCAAGCGACCTCTGAAGCAGCAAATAAAAAGCGCGGCGGTGAAATTGGTTATTGAGAGGCATGGGGGCCGTTAGTGGGGTTTGTGGAGATTCGCGGCGGCGCGCTTTATTTCCACGGGCGACGCTACTTCCCGTTCGGCGGCGAAGTTCAATATTTCAGGCTCAGGGACAAGAATTTCAACGCGCGCGAAACTCAGGCCGTCTGGGGAGATACGCTCGATCAAATGAAACGCGCCGGAATGAACTTCGTCACCACGTACGTTCCCTGGAATTACCACGAATCCGAACCGGATAAGTTCGACTTCTCGGGCGCACGGGACCTCGACAAGTTCCTCGAAATGTGCGCGCAACGCGATATGCTCGTACAAGTTAAGCCCGGGCCGTACATCACCGCCGAGTGGCCATACGGGCCGAGGAGCTTCGGCGCCGTGCCGGCATGGCTGCTCGAGAGACACCCGGAAACCATGGTGCTTGACCGCAAGGGCAGGCCTTTTTCCGTTGATCCGCTGGGAGCTAAATGGGCAAGACAATGCACTTACATGCACCCGCTGTTCCTCGAAAGGGTGCGCAAATGGTTCGAAGCCGTCGCGCCGATTATATTGAAATATATCCGCGATATACCATGCGTTTTCAGCCTCCAGGTGGACAACGAAACTAATCTCTTCTGGGCGGACAGGTATCGTATAGATTTCAACCCCGTCGCGTTGGCGCATTTCAGAAAATTTCTCGAAGACCGCTACGGCGATATCGGCTCACTCAACGAAGCCTGTTGCGCAAGTTATTCGAGTTTCGACGAAGTGGAACCTCCACGAAAATCAAGGCGTAATTTGCCTGAGCATAATGCGAGGCACATTGACTGGTTCGATGCCGGCTGGGCGTATGTTCGGGATTTTCTGGTCGAGCTACGCCGCATGTGGGGGTCGCTGGGTATCGGCGAGCCGGACGTTCTTTTCACCACCAACGATACGCATGCGCTGCTGCCGGTGGTGGATTGGAAGCTGCTTTGGCCCCGACCGGCCCAGAAGGCGGTCGCCGGGCTGGCAACGCTCGATGCATACCCGCGCAACAATCCGCTGTCGAGGGCGCTCGACGACCTTCCCTACCAGACGGCCTTCACCACGAGACTGCTTGATGCTTATGGCGACGACTATCCGGCAAAAAACGGTTCGTGGGTTATGGGCGCGGAAATGCAGGGCGGGATGTTCCATGTGCCGATAATGAAAATGGGAGTCCGCCCCGAGGCCACCGAGCGGATTGTGACCCAAGCAATCGGAAACGGTGTCAAGGCGTACGCGACTTTCGTAATCCGCGAGGGATATAACCTCGATAACTCGATTTACCATTTCCAGGCTCCTATAAATTACAAGGGGGAAAAAACGCCGCGATTCGATGTGCTTGAGAAAGCTGCGACAAGCCTTGCGGGCCGCATGGGGGACAAGCTGCTCGAATCCGAACCTGCCGAAGCGCAAACGGCTTTACTCGTGAATACGTCATACCAGGCGCCGGCGGCGGGCGCCAAACTTAATCCGATGGAACTGTGGAACCGATCTTATGCAGGTGTTTACGGATGGCTCATTCGTGCGGGTTACGCGGTCGAAGTGGCGGATATAAAAGAAGCAAGCGACCTGAGCCGGTGGAAGGCCGCCGTCTACCTCGATCCGGGACTGATCGGAGCGGAAGAAGCGACGAAAATGGCGGATTATATGGAATCGGGCGGATCGTTAATTCATATAGGTTGGCCTTCCGACGCTGATTTGTGCGGTTGCCCCACCTCGATTCCTCGACGCTGGCTCCGGCATTTCCCCAGCCGTTTTTTGGGAACTTATCGAAAAAAGATGGAACTGGCGTTTTTCAATGGCGAAAAAAGATCCGTGTTTAACGCCCTGCCGCCGCTGTTCATCTGGGAGGTAGCGAATGATACGGAAGTTTTTCTCAAGTCGGTCGTTGGTGGCTCGTTCGGTACGATCACCCATTTTGGCGCCGGCCGATTGATTCACATGTCGTTCGATATCGGCCGTATTTTCAACTCGGGGCGGCTATATAACATACCTGTCGGCGAACTGGAAGCGCTTTCCGTTCTGGCAGGGAAAATCATGGGCCTGTGCGGAGTAAGCGCGACTATCGAGTGCCAACCGCCAAAAGTCGAGGCATGGCCGCGTTTTGTCCGCTCGAGCGGAGATGCATTGGTGTTTGTGGTGAACGACGGTGTTGCCGACGACGCAAGAATCAAACCCCTGGAAGGATGGAATATCGACCCGGATAAAAAATACCGGCTATACCGAGCATGGGAAGACACTGACCTGGGGACGGTTTCAGGCCGAAAACTTATGATGGAAGGTTTTTCGGTGCGTTTGAAGAAATTGGGTTGCGAGGTGATACTGGTGGAGAAAATCGAGTGATTAGTCGTCTTCGTGCTTATCCTTTGATTCCTGTATTTGTTGCACTTCGCGCAAGAACTCCTCGGCGTCTTTGAAAGACCTGTAAACGCTGGCGAAGCGTATGTACGCCACGTCATCCAATTCGCGCAACTCGTTCATGATGACCTCGCCTATTTCGGAGCTTTGGATCTCTTTTTCGCCGGATTCCTGGAATTTGCTTTCGATCCGATCTACCGCTCTTTCAAGAGCGTTTGCGCTCACCGGTCGCTTCTGGCACGCTTTTCTCAGCCCGGTAAGTATTTTCATGCGGTCAAAAGCTTCCCGTCTGCCGTCTTTCTTGATCACGAACGGCAGCATTTCCTCGATTCGCTCATAGGTTGTAAACCTGCGGCCGCATTCGTCGCATTCACGTCTGCGCCTTATAACGTTCTTGTCTTTGCTGAGTCTCGAATCGATTACGTGATTGTCCGTAAAACCGCAAAACGGGCACTTCATTATTTTTCCTCCGGTTTTCGGGGGTGAGGCAAGTTAATGAGAGGAATTCCCGCCTCCCGAAAGAAGGACTCCGTTAATTCGTCGGGATATCCTTCAAGGTGAAAAACACGTTGAATACCGGCATTTATAATCATCTTGGCGCATATAATACAGGGCATAGTAGTCGAGTACAGATCGGCGCCGTTGATATTTACACCGTGTGCTGCGGCCTGGATGATGGCGTTTTGCTCGGCGTGCAATCCTCGACATATCTCGTGCCGCTGTCCCGCCGGAACGCCCAACTCGTCTCGAAGGCAACCGGTCTCAAGGCAGTGGGTAAGACCTTTTGGAGCGCCGTTGTAGCCGGTGGCAAGGATATGTTTCTCCTTAACCAGGATGGCCCCGACTTTACGGCGCAAACAAGTGCTGCGGCTGCTTACAAGCAAAGCTATTTCCATAAAGTATTCGTTCCATGAAGGGCGCTCGTACTTTCTTTCCTCGAGGGAAATGGGGGATTCGTCAGCTTGGGATGCGGATTTTTTCACTTAATCCTCGCAAGGGGCTCGATTCATCGAACCCGGTCTATTGGGAGGCTAGCAGGGAGATCAAAGAATGTCAATATATAGGGGGTAGGATTCCCGCCGGCCCAAATATAGTATATTATTTCTCCAAAAGTGTGAACTTGGTAGTAGAATTCAGATCCATCGAAGTTGCCACCCTTGTTGGGGCGGTGTTGACTTGGGTGGAAACCCTCAGCCGCGTGCTCACTTCACCACCCAGCATCATTCCCCTATCCACATCAAAAACAAAACTCCCATCTGCGACTCCTTCTCCTTCGAATCCCTTCAGTGGCCTGAGCGATTCGCGATCACAGAGCGAAATCGACATCTCGCGTCTTAAATTCAAGGTTGCGAGCAAGCGAACTTCTTTCCGGTGCAGCTTGCTCAAAGTGACCACCTCTTCAATCTCAAAAATCCCGCTGTGTTTTTCCTCGGCTTCAAAGGGCATTTCCCTCTTTGTTTTCCAGCTGTCACCGAGCGCCACTTTTGTCTCGGAAAACGTCGGGTTGCCGGTTTCCATCATTTGTGAAGGCTGGAAAGGGCGTCTCCCAAAACTTAAATCTCCGAGTCCCTTGATATTGCGAATTGTCCCAAGCTCGCTCATCTCGAATCTGATAACTTTTCCCTGAAGCTTGGCGAATCCTTCCGCCTCGGATCGGTGCGAAAACTCGCCAAACCTGGTCGAATCGAAAGTCAGCTTATCGTTAAACCATACCTTGAGTCGCAACGAGTCGATCTTCCGCTCGATCGACGCATAACCCTCCGAAAGGGGGCGAGCAGCCACTTTTTCACTAATTATCATCGAGCTGGAAGCTTTCAGCGTCTGCACGCCGGGTATGAGAGACATATCGAATTTTCCGATTACTTGTTCATCAACGCGGTATTTGCCGACGCGCCCGGGTGGAAACTTATATCGCATCAGCACTTTCACCGGCACGCCGTCGGGCGGGGGCTTTTTCGGGGTGGGTAGAGGGCAAGCTGTGAGAAGTAACGCCGCCGTCACAATCAATATTTTCCAAGTTCGCTTCATTATTCCTGCTCCCCTGAAGCCTCAATTTTATTATCTTCGCCCGTGTAAATCGAGCTCGAACGATATACGCGCACGAATTCCTCCGCAAATATCTTTAAAACCGCCGCTGCCGGAACCGCTATCAATATTCCCAACAATCCGAACAGGCCGGCCCCCACCAAAAGCGCCAGAATTACCGAAACAGGACTTAATCCCACCCGACTGCCCACTATCTTCGGCGTGAAAATATATCCTTCCAGGAGTTGAACCACACCGAAAACCACCCACACCATCAAGAGGTGTGAAAAATCGTGGAACTCCAAAAGCACCATCAGGCTGCCCGCCAATACCCCCACTACCGTGCCGAGATACGGCACTATGAAAAGATAACCTGCAATTACCCCTATAACTATTGCAAGATCGACACCCACCAGCCACAACCCGAGGCTGTATAGGACGGCCAGGATGGTGCAGACGGTCAATTGCCCCCGTATGAAAGCCCCCAATACCTCGTCGACCCGACCGAGTCTGTCCAGCGTCCATTCGCGATAGGGCAATGGGATGAGGTCCGCAGCTTTGGTCTTCAGCGCATCAAAGTCTCGAAGAAAATAAAATGTAAACACGGGGATGATAACCAGGTTCAGCAATCCCATGAGTATATAAGCCGTATTGCTCAAGACTTTCCCGACAAAGTTGGCAAAAGGACGAATAATCTCCGGGGGGAGTTGCGAAACATAGCGCGACGTCGTTTCCACCGCTTCGTCAAGGGAAGCCGGCAATTTTCCCCCGGAATGTTCGGCCAACCAGGGTATTACGGTTTCCCGAAGGTAATGGATATAATTTGGCAGGTTTTTGGCCAGCCCCACCAGCTCTTTCTGCACCATCGGCGCAACCAATAACACCAGAGCGGCGAATATCGCAAGTACGCCGACGACAAAAATGACTATTGCAACCGTTCGTGGAATCCGCCGTTTTTCAAACCTGTCTATTATGGGATCCAAAATATAAGCCAGCACCAGCGCAAAAAATACAGGCACCAAAACGACGCGGAGAAAGTATAAAAGTAAGCCTATTATCAAAACTCCGGCCAATACCCATTTTATTCTGGTCTTAGGATTCATTAAGCGTTATCTCCCACCGGTCGGTAAACATCTTTAAGAAACATACCTTTTTCGTATTCTTTAAGGTTTCTTGAGATGTAGTCAATACCACTGGCCAGGGTAAAAACACCTGTCGTGTAGAAAGCGATCTCGATCGCGCCCGGCGCTTGTACGAAGGGACCGACATACGGTAAAACGCTCAAAAGCGCCAATGCCACGGCCACTACTTGAATCCCCGTGGTTTGTTTCCCAAGAGTTGAAGGACTGATAGTCACCTTCATATCCAGCAGAACTAGAACGAGCGCTCCCAGGCTGATGATGACGTCGCGACCTATTACAAGGGCTCCCAGCCATGGCGGTACCACCCCCTTGAGACTGAAAGCGGTATACAGCGTGGTGCTCAGGAGCTTATCCGCCAATGGATCGAGTATCTTGCCCACGTCCGATTGCTGGTTGAAAGCCCGGGCAATAACTCCATCCAATAAATCCGTGAGTCCCGCAGCCACGATCAGAATAAAAGCCCCGACGAAGCGCTCCTGAAGTATGAGCCATATAAGGAACGGGAAAGAACATATCCGCAAAATTGTCAGTATGTTGGGGATAGTCCACATGGCGCTACTCCAGTCGGGGAACGAGCTTCAATATAAACTTTCCACCCGCTTCACCTTCCAGTTCGAGGGAAAACCCCTTGAACCGGTGCTTGACCAGCAATCGAGCGAGTTCCGAACCTTCGCTCGCGAAACGCGCCTCGATTTCGGCTTCACCCCGCGCCAGGCTCCTCAAACTCACCTTGCGTACACCGGGTATTTCGTCCTCGAGAGCGACAATCACCGCCTTATATTCGGCATAAGTTACAAACCCTTTCAATATTAACGAGACTTTCTTGAAACCCGCGCCACCGACAGGGTTGACAATGGCCATCCAGCCGATTACGTCATCGCGCAGCTTGCGACAAGCGGCGGGGATGACTTTCTCATCGAGATCGACATTGTCGGGAAACTCCAAAGATGCCCTCGCATTCGCCTCCCCGACGACCTTACCGGTCGCCACCTCGACGGCCTGTATATTAACCCATGCGGTACCAAGCGTATATTCCCTCTTCGATATTCCTTTACCGGAATACGCTCCGCTTTCGCCGATGAGCAAGTGCGTGGCGCCCATGCGCTTCGCTTCGGTGAGTACTTTTGCGAGACTTTCGACGGGTTTTTCAATCATTTTGGGCGTTAACGATTCATCGCCCCCGGGCCGTACGATGCGGTATCCGTAGTGAGCGATTATCTTCTCGAACTCCGATTCCGGTATGGAAGGCGCCGCTTGCGCCCCTTTCCATGCCGAATTTCGGGACCCGTTATTCATCCGCGCCGGAATGAATATCATCCATCGTGGCAAGCTTTCCGGCGGAGGTAGGAGACCAAGCTTTACCAACTGCGACCTCAAGGCGCTCATATCGACATCGACCCACACCACTACGACGTACCTGCTTCCCTTCCTCACCTCGGACAAAGGAGTGGTGTTCCTGACGAAACGCTTCGGTTTCGAGAATACCTGTTTGTCCAACAATTCGTATTTTTTACGGAAAACTTCGGGGTTCAGGATCGATCCTGCGGCCTCTTCAAGCGCAGACCTGACGGCCCGCTTGACAGCCAATTTTCTCGAAGACCGGATATCGTAACCTTTAAGGGGAGCCTCACCCTTGCCCTCGAATTTCCCGGTTT
>CAZDAF010000041.1:0-15610 GCA_964503115.1 uncultured bacterium | reverse complement strand
CCTGCCGGTGGCCAACTCATACATCATCACCCCCAGCGAATAAATGTCGGTACGGTGGTCTACGCCTTTCCCCAGGGTTTGCTCGGGGCTCATGTAAAAAGGAGTTCCACTGATCGAAGTCCGTTCGCTGTGCGCCTCTTCGAGTATCTTGGCCAGTCCGAAGTCCATCAACTTGACCTGGCCGTCGTCTTGCAGCATGACGTTCGATGTTTTTATATCTCGGTGCGCCACTCCTTTCGAGTGTGCGTAGTTGAGCGCCTCCGCAAGTTGGCGAAATAAGGATAGGATGTCGGGTAGAGGCATAGCGCCTTTCTCGCGTACCACTTCCTTCAAATTTCGTCCATCAATGAACTCCATGACGAAGTAATATTCTCCGCCGATGCCGCCTGCGTCGAATACGGTTACGATATTCGGGTGAAGCAGTTTTGCGAGCGCGGTAGCTTCCTTATTGAACTTCGAGACCACTTCCTTGTGATGCTTCAGATCGGGAGGCAATACTTTATACGCCACCGGTCGGTCGAGTACCGAATCTTGAGCCTTATACACCACGCCCATGCCGCCGCGGCCCAGTTCCGAAACAATTTGATACCGTGGATTCGCTCGAGCGCCTCCGACGTCCGAAGGTAGCACCATGGTTTTTTCCGCCCCCTCGGGCGTTGCGACTCCAGGTGGGGGCGCCGGGGCGGCGGGCGTGGTGTGAGCCAGCCGTTCCCGTAGCGATTGATGGCGTACTGCGACGTCTTTGTAGGCGATGTTTTCTCCCATCACCTTGGTGTAAATATCGAGCGCCAGCGGGTAATCGCCGCGTTGCTCGAATGCCGTTCCCAACGCGTGGTAAAGGTCTATGGTTTCCGGCCCGACGGGCTCGCCACGGATTGCCCGCTGTATTATCGAGACGGCGATGTCGACGCGGTTCTGAGAAGCTTGCATTTTTGCCATTATCAGTGCCGCCTGCCGCGCGTCCTGATGGTCGGGCTGGATTCCTTCGAGGATTTTGTATGCTTCCGGGGCGCGATTTTGTTGTAACAACGCTTGCGCAGCCTCGAAAGGCCGGTCGGCGGCGATAAGAGTGCGCACCATACCGTTAACATCCCCGATCTCGCCGTAAAGGCGCAAAGCGCTATCGTAATCTCGAGCCTGTTCGTAAGTCCAGGCGGCCTTTGCTTTGTTTCCGGCCTGCGCAAAGAGGCCGGCAGCGTCGTTATATGATCCCGCTTTAAGAAGCATTTCAGCGGCTTCGGCGGGCATCTCGGCACGTGCATACAGGTCCGCCGCCTGATGGTAGTCTTCGGCTTCAGCGTAAGCTCGGGCCGCCCCGGCCGGATTCCCCTGCGCGCGCAGTGCTTCAGCTTTCATGGCGGAAGCTTCGCGCGAGTCTCCACCGGCCTCGAGCAGCCTCACGGCATCGTCGTGCAAGCCCGCTTCGCGGAACAGTTTTGCGGCGCGATCACTATCACCGGTTTTTTCGAATGCGCGAGCGGCATCGGCATTAAATCCGCCTTTTAGGAAAATTTCAGCGGCTTCTTCTACTTTCCCGGCCTTCAAGTAGTACGATCCGCTCTTATATGCCAGGTTTCTTATGGATTTTTCTTCTTTCGAGGTAATTTTTTCGTGGAGGCGTACTACTTTTTCGCGAAAAAAGCGCTCGAAAGACTGCGCGGCAGGCAAGATCATACCCGCCTTTTCGAAACAGGCGGCGGCCTTTGAGTGAAGCCCGGACTTCGAAAAATACTCGGCCGCCTTTTCGTGTTTCCCGGCCTTCTCGAACATCTCGGCGGCCTGGTGCTTGTTACCCGCTTTTTCATAGTTCATCGCCGCCCGCTCGAAATTTCTTGCTTCAGCCAGCTTTTTAGCGGCCAGGGAATATATGCCCTTGCGTTCCCACAGAGATATCGCCTCATCGGTACGGCCCATATGAATGAGCAGTTCGCCCATTTGTTTATAGGCTTTTGCCTTCTCGTACAACTCGAGCGCCTTTTTGGTTTTACCGAGCGAATTGTAGGCGTCAGCGGCCTGAACCAGGTTTCCCGATCTCAGCGCCGTCCGCGCCTCGTGCTGAACCTTTCGCGCACCTTTTCCTTTTAGCGACGCCTTGTGAATTTGGGGCCGGGGCTTAAGTTTCGACCACGTACGCATTAGAAAAGTAAGGATCATAATAGCTATTGCAGTAAACACCGCGTAACGGCCGTAAGGTACCGGGAGGGGTATTATTCGATCGATCAGGTGAAGAAAAGGCAACGTCACATCCTTCAGCTTCTCGATCAATATTTGAAGCTGCAGCATGGTAGTTTTGTACACCCCTTTGCCCGAAATGTCAACAAACGAGGTTAATTTCAAAAAAACACAAGTATCGAAGGCGCAAAGATATCAATGTGTAAAAAGCGAATGTTGACAATCATATACAGCGGGCGTAAGATAAGTAACTACATGAAATTTCCAGTTAGAGAGAGCCGAAAGTGAATTCTGATTACGATGTTGTGGTGATAGGCGGAGGCGTTAACGGCACCGGCATAGCGCGCGATGCGGCAATGCGTGGAATGAAAGTGCTGCTGGTGGAAAAGGAGGATTTCTCCTATGGCGCTACCGGCGCATGTAGCGGCATGATTCACGGCGGCCTCCGGTATCTTCTCAACGACGTTCACACCACCCGAAAAAGCTGCGTGGATTCCGGCTATATCCAGAGCATAGCTCCGCACCTGCTTTTCCGAATACCGCTTCTTACCCCCATTCCGCATAAGTTTATGGCAGAACCGATGGAGACCTACTTCGAGGTCTACGACCGATTCGTCGAATACAAGCGCGGCAAGCCTCACACGCGCCTGACCGCCGAGGAAGCCCGCAAACTCGAACCGGGGTTGGTTCCCGATCTTATAGGCGCAATCACAACCGACGAGTACGGAATCGACACCTTCAGGCTTACGACGGCCAACGCTTTGTCCGCCGCTCAGGCGGGAGCGACCGTGCGTAATCACTGCGAAGTGACGGCACTGCTCCGGGCTGAGGGGGGCAGAGTGGTGGGCGTACGGCTGAGGGATAAAATATCCGGCTTGGTCGAGGAGATCGGCGCACGACTGGTGATGAACGCCGGAGGGCCGTGGGGTCAAAAAGTAGCCGGGCTGGCTGACGCAAAGGTAAAAATGCGACCGGCGAAGGGAGTGCATCTCACACTCGACAGGCGCATAAGCAATGTCGGTATCATCGCCAACGCCATCGACGGCAGAAATATATTCGTCCTTCCTCACGAAAACACTTCTATCGTCGGTACCACTGACGATGACTATTACGGCGATCTTGACGACATACCCATAACCGAGGACGAAGTCGAGTACTTGTTGCAGGGTATAGCGCACGTTTTCCCGGCCATACGCCGGGCGCGAATATTGCGCGCATGGGCGGGGATAAGGCCGACGCTTTATAAGTGGGGTCCCGACGAAGACGGCCTCAGCCGCGACCACAAGGTAGTTGATCACGAATCGGAAGGCGCTCCCGGGCTGCTGAGTATCACCGGCGGGAAACTCGCCGCATACCGCATGATGAGCGAGGACGCCGTCGATCATATCGCCGGGAAGCTGGGAGTCGGTGAGCCGTGTCGTACTCATGTCGAGCCGCTACCCGGCGGGGATTCGGTCCCCGATGCGGGCGATCTGGCGCGTGAGTTCGGCGTGCCGGCGCATGCGGCTCGAAGACTCGTCTACAGGCAAGGTTCGCGCGCGCTGCAGGTGCTCGAGCTGGTACGTGAAAATCCATCATGGGGAAAGTTGCTGTGCCGCTGCGAGCCGGTGCTCGAAGCCGAGGCGCGGTTCGTCATTCGCACCGAATGGGTGCATGATCTGAGCGATCTTCGCCGCCGCACGCGACTGGGCATGGGCCCGTGCCAGGGCGCCCGATGCGCCGCACGCGCGGCGTTGGTGTTGGCTGAAGAAAAGGGTGAAACGCCGGAAGCGGCGTTGGCGTATCTCGAGGGGTTCCTGCAAAGGCGCTTCAAGGGAAAAGCGCCGGTGCTCGCAGGAGCACAATTGGCTCAAGAAGAGGTCAACCAGGCCGTGCATCAATGCCTCGGCAGGTTGCAGGAGTACATGGAAGGACGCCGATGCCGGTGAAAAAAGTGGATGTGGCCGTTATCGGCGGAGGAATGGCCGGGGCGATGGCTGCAATGACCGCCGCCCGCAAGGGTGGGCGAACGCTCGTTATCACCAAGGGGCCGGGAGCCACCGCGCTGTCGAGCGGCGCTGTGGATATTTGCACAGGCCCTGTCGTGGGACCGCGCGTTACCTGGGACAGACTGTTGGACGTCAAGTCCAATATCTCCGAGATGCTGCTGCTTCATCCATGCCATCCTTATGGGCTGCTTTCGATGGGATCGGTTCCCGATCCCGCCGCCGTCGTGCTGGAAATGATTGAAGAAGCGATAGATTTCCTTGCCCGAAGGCTTGGTGAAGCGGGGTTGATACTGAAGGGCAAGGTCTCCACGCAGGTCGCCGTTCCGACGGCGTTGGGTACATGGAAGCTTACTTCGTTGTTCCAGTCATGCCAGCAAGCGGGAGCGCTTCCCACGGGTAGCGCCGTATTGGGAATAAGGAATCTTGCGTTTCCCGACGCCTGTTTCCTGGCGGGAATGCTTCAGGCAACGCTCGAAGCAAAGGGAATGGGAGCGGGTGAAACAATCGACTGCATCGAAATAGAGTTCGGTGATGACCGATCATGGACGCCGCCGGAGCTTTCCGAGTATTTATCCGGGCCCGGTCGATGGGATAGTTTTATATCCGCCATCGAGAAAGGCGGGGGAGGACGGTACGGTCTTCTGCTTTTGCCGCCCATAGTGCCTTATGAGGTCGCTTCGACGAGCGAATTGATTCTGAACGGCGGCACGCTGCTTCGGGAAATCGCCGGTTTGCCCATAAATGCACCCGGCAAGAGGCTCGATGCGGCATTGGGCAAAGCGTCGGAAGCTTCGGGCGTCGAGGAGCTTGCCGGTGAAGTACTGGACTTCGAGCAGGCCGAAGACGAGCTTGGTTCCTGTATTGTGAAATCAGATGGCGATGAAATCGAAGTCAATGCGCGCGCTTGGGTGCTTACCACCGGCAAGTTCATAGGCGGTGGGTTGCAGAAAGGGAAAGCATTCCGGGAGAGCTTGCTGGATTTGCCGGTATTTTGCGACGGTGAGCCGGTCGGGGAAATATGGACGAAGAAACTTTTAGGCGCTTCGGTGCTCGACCGGCATGACGCATTTTCGGTAGGGATCCTGGCGGACGCATCGCTGAGGCCGGTGGATGCCTATGGTCGAGTGATATACAAAAACCTGTTTGCAGCCGGGTCGGTGCTGGGCGGCTATAACTATCATTACGACGGTTGTGGGTTGGGAGTTTGCGTTTTAACCGGCCGCGTGGCGGGCGCGAATGCTGCCGATTAGGAAATGGAGACCTTTGGGTGAAGCTTAATTCGGCGGATTTTTCCTCGAAATTGGCGCAACGTCTTGCGAAAGAATGCAGCATTTATTTCACCTTTACTGCGGGAGGTACCGCGCCGGAAGGCGCGGTTTCGATCCGCAAGATACGCTTAATCCCGGCAAAATGGGACTTTAGGACGTAAAATGGAGGAAACTCTGAACCAAGGCGACGACAGCCCTCCCTCCCAACAGCTTTCCGACTCGAAAATAAGCAAGCCGGTAGCATGGACATTGCTATCGGTAATTCTGATCGGTGCACTATGCTTGCAGGTATACGGCATCGGCAAGATGGAAGGCACCCCTGACGAATGCCGCCTTGTGGAAAATGCCGTTTTGCTTGTTGAAGGCTATCACCCGTTTAATCCGGATGGATACGGGATGTCGGCTATACGGTTATGGTCGGCTGCTTTTAATGGTGGATGGTTAGCTGGAAATTTTCGAATAATTTGGGAAGGCCTAAAAAACAGGCGGTTTGGGAGTATTTTGGAGGCGCTTGACGAATCGAGGCAGCGTTTTTTTGCCGACCCATTGAAAGTTAATATGCGTTTAAGGTGGATTAACGCACTTGCGGCGGTGGTTGTGGTCTGGTTGACGTATCTCATAGCTGCAAGGTGGTCGGGATACAGGGAAGCCGGCCTGGTGGCGGCAACGGTGTGCGCCGTTTCTCCTACGGTGGTGATGTGGGGAACGGATTTTCACCCGGACCAGTTCCAGGCTGTTGCAACTTTGGCGTGTATTTATTTCTGCATCGGCGAGGCCGGTCACGCCGGAAGGCGCGGTAAGAAACAATGGGTGGCGGCCTCCGTGTTCTGTGGAATCGGAATGGCCACAAAATTTATTGCGATTACTTTTTGGGTTCCGCTGGTGTTAGCGATCGTATTGGGAACTCGAGGTTCACCTGCCAGGCTAACGATCAACAGGATAATAATAGCTACCGTTTTGGTGTTGGTAGCCTATCTGATAATAAACCCGTACCCGTTGACGGATATGAGCCTTTTTCTTAAAGGAATATTCAAGCGCGTGTTTTTCATCTATGAAGGTCATGGATTCTCCACATATAAAGGTTCCGGGTGGATGGAATTGATTCGGATAATGCTGAAAGGCATCGGCATCGCCGCCTTATCTTTAGCGACAGTGGGCCTGGTCTGGGGAATTAAGTGCCGTACGGAAGGTTCACTGGTTATATTATTTGGAATTTTCGCATACAGCGCTCTTTTGGCCTCATCGAATTTTATTGGATTCAGGTATGTGTTTTCTTTAGTGCCTCTGGTGTCGATTTTGGCGAGTGGGGCGGTTATGGCATTGGCCAATAAGGTTCCGGGGCGTTTGTCAGCACTTGTGGCGCTACTGCTCGTGATCATTGCGTCAATGCCGGTAGCCGATTCATTGCACATCGTCAGCCGGAGGGCTAATGGAGATACCAGGACATTGGCGAGGGAATGGATTGAACGAAATATACGGCCCGGATCGCGTATTTTCACCAATTATCATGCGCCAATTTTGAATTACGACCTAAATTCGGCCCGGTACTGGCGAGATTATTTCGGAAATCGCCTTACCTCAACCGCTCCCAAAGGTTTTCCTTTCGAGTTTTTTCGGGAAGCGATTTTGCAGGAAGAACGTTATTATTACAAGAGGTTTCGTTATCTTGCCGGAATGGACAAACTCCCCTCGCCGGGGTACGATCTTGTGGAATTGGTCTATGCGCCGAATAATCCCAATTTGACGGACGGTTTTGATCTATTCTGGGTAGTGGTATCCAGAAGTTTTTTTTATAAACCTCAAAAACGCGCTTTAGCCGGGAAGCTTCTATTTATGACCGGGAGACATGGCCGCCTGGCGGCGAGGTTTCCTAATAAAGGGTTGTTTGGAAGTGAAATTCTCATATACAAGGTGGAACCCAAAACACCCGTTAAATGAGGAAAAAAGATGAACGAAAATTTCAAAACCCTTGCGGTGGTTAATCCCCAATCGGCAAACGGCCGCACGGGTAAAAACTGGCCGAAAATAGCGACTGTCGTTCGCGACGCGATAGGGCCTTTCGATTTCGCCCTCACAACAAGGCCGATGGAAGCGCCCGACCTGGCCCGGGAAGCACTCGCCAAGGGGTACGAGATGATCGTTGCAGTGGGCGGCGACGGTAACAACAATGAGGTTATAAACGGCTTTTTCGATGAGGATGAACCCATCAACCCCGAAGCGGCGTTTGCAGTTATACCCGGCGGCACGGGCGGAGACCTCGCAAGGATTCTGGGAGTGCAAGGGATTTCATGTCGCGAGGTGGCCGAAACGCTTCGCGGAAGGGACGCGGTACGATCCGACGCGGGAAAGGTAACGTTCATCGATCATGATGGGAAAGAAGCGGTTCGATATTTCATCAATATAGCCGACCTCGGAATAGGCGGCGAGACCGTCGCCATAGTGAACCGTACCACCAAAGCGTTTGGTGGGAGGATGAGCTTTCTTATAGGCAGCGTGCGCGGTACGCTGGCATACAGAAACAGGCACGTCCGGTACCGGATAGACGACGGCCCCCAAATCGAGGGGAAGTTTTATATGATAACCGCAGCGCTGGGGCAATACTTCGGAGGCGGTATGCAAAGCGCTCCTCTGGCAGTCCACAACGACGGCCTGTTCGACATTATGGTGCTGGGTGATCTGTCTTTCGGCGAAATCCTGAAATTGGGCACTCGTATATACAAGGGCGGGCACATCGGAATGGACAAAGTCGAGCGATTCCAGGGAAAAAAGCTCACAGCCGTCAGCGACGAGAAGGTGTTTCTCGACGTGGACGGCGAGCAGCCGGGCGTATTACCAGCCACATTCGATATACTCCCAGGCGCAGTCAGGATGAAACAGTTGAAAGCGTAGATTTTGGTGCCGATCGGTATTTGCATCGGATAAGCAAAGCGCTTCACATTAAATTTGAATCGCTTTTATTCCAGGCAAAATACGGACATTGACAGTGAGGGGAAGGGGTGCTATAGCTAGTAACGACTGTTGTTTGTTGTCCTTTACGGTTATCGTGATAAGCCTTAGCATTGATTATCAGAGGAGAAACTGATGAGCGAAAGCATTTATGAAAAAATGGCCGAAAAGATCATGTTGAAAGGTTCGAAGATTATCCCCGAGCTTTTCCGTATAGTGGCTGACGAGCAAGAGGCCGAGCTTCTTATGGCCATGCCCGGTACGCCGGAGCAACTTGCCGAAAAGGTTGGGAAGCCTATCGATGAAGTGGACAAGATGTGCGGGGAGCTTTACCACAAGGGCGTAGCTTTCAAGTCGTTCAAAGGCGGCGGGTTGGGTTACAAGATGTGCCGCGATATGACCCAGTTCCATGACGCCACCATATTGTGGTCTGAAGCGACCAGAGATTTTCATGACTTGTGGCAGAAGTTCATTGATGAAGAATGGCCCAACTATGCACGCATAGTGGATAAAATTTTGCCCAGGCCGATCATGCGGGTCATCCCGGTTCAGCAGGCCGTGGAAGCGGGCAGGCAGCAAATACTTGATACCGAAAGCGCTAGTAAAATAGTTAACGACGCCGAAGTGCTGGCCGTCACCAAGTGTACTTGCAGGTTAATCGCGAAAAAGTGCGACAACCCTCTTGAAGTATGCCTCCAGGTAAACAACGCCGCGAAGTATACCATCGATAGGGGGTCGGGAAGAGAGATCTCAAAGGAAGAGGCCTTAAAAATATTGAAGGAATGTGAAGAGGCGGGCCTTATTCATACTACCATGAATAAAGCTCATGTGGGACATTTTATATGCAACTGCTGCGGTTGCTGCTGCCAGGTAATGCCGTTAATGATCAGCGAGGGCCTTAAGCTCACAGATCCCAGCCGGTACCGCGCCAAGATCGACCCGGAATTGTGTTCGGATTGCGGCACGTGCGAGGATAGATGCTTTTTCAATGCGCTGGAAGAAGTTGAAAGAGATGACGGCGAAACGGTAATGAGCGTCATCGAGGACAAATGCATGGGTTGCGGCGTCTGCCAGGTCACTTGTCCGGAGGAAGCTATATCATTAATCGAGGTCAGGCCGCCCGACTTTATTCCGGCCTGATATAAAATCGCGTTATAAGAAACGCACATAACGAAGGAGGAAAATATGCCTGAATTAGTACCGGTAGAAAAACTCAAGGAATTGGTCGGAGGAGATATGGGCACCAGCGACTGGATACAGATCGATCAGGAAAAGATCAACCGGTTCGCCGATTGCACCGGAGACCATCAGTGGATACACGTGGACGTCGAGAAGGCCAAACAGGGGCCCTTCGGCGGGCCTATAGCACACGGTTATTTGACCCTGTCACTACTCCCGGTCTTCAGCGCCTCAAGCAAGTATATCCCTGAGGGGATCAAAATGGCCGTGAACTATGGTCTGGACAAGGTAAGGTTCATTAACCCCGTCCCTGTCGGATCCAAGGTACGTTCGAAAGCCGTACTTTCAAATGTCGAAGAAAAATCCGGGGGCAGAGTTCTTATGACCGTGACGCACACCATCGAGATCGAGGGACAGGAAAAGCCCGCTTGCGTGGCGGAGTCGTTGAGCTTGTTTTACGTGTGAAAACCGGTTTAGCATCCGTTTTGAATCGAAAATTACGGTAGAAGAAAAAGGGGCGGCCGGTTGATAAAACGGTCGCCCTATTCACGAAAGGGCATATTGAGTTCGCCCTGAATTTCCCGGTTCGGATCAATTTGCGGGACGGATTTTCATAGGCGGAAAGTCTTCCAACTGTTTGGCGAAGGTGGCCAGCAAAAACGCGTCGACCCAGCGGAATATGTCGTATCTCCTGATTCTTTCGCGGAGTTTTCTCATTCGCGAGCGTCTTTCTTCTTTGCTCATGGTAAACGCCTGGTATATTGCATCCGCCACGCCCTCGATGTCATAAGGGTTCACCGTTAGCGCTTCGCGCCGCAGTTGAGCCGCCGCGCCGGCGAATTCGCTCAATATAAGCACTCCGTTCTCCTCGATGTTGCATGCGCAGTATTCTTTGGCGATAAGGTTCATCCCGTCTTTCAAAGGGGTAATGAGCCCGATTTCACTTGCGCGGTAATACGCCAGAAGTTCCTCGTCTTCAAGATTGCGATACATGTAATGAATGGGAACCCAACCTTCTTTGGTGAAGCGGCCGTTTATTTCGCTGACAAGTTGTTCGATATGTGCCTTGAGAATCTGGTACTCCGGTACTTCTTCCCGGCTGGGAACAACAACCTGCACAAGTGTCACTTTCTGGTGCAATTCCGGGAAACGAAGCAAAGCGTTTCCGAAGGCCGCGAGACGTTCCGGGATTCCCTTGGTGTAATCGAGACGATCCAGCCCCAGAATAATCCGCCTCTTGGGGTATGCTTCGTGATAGTACCATGCCCTGTCCGCGACCTCTCTCAATGACGCTCTGTTAGCAAAGCCGCCGTAGTCGATGCTGATTGGAAAATTTCCGACTCGGAACTGCCGATCTTTATAAGTGACGGTAACTACAGGGCCCCGGCCGCTTACCTTGGCATCCTTGAAAAAATGATTCAGGCACTGTAGGAAATTTCGGCGATCTCGCATGGTTTGAAATCCGATAAGATCATACTCCATCAAAGCTTCCAGAATTTTTTCTCTCCAGGGCAATTTCATGAAGATGTCCGGTGCCGGAAACGGAATATGGAGGAAAAACCCCGTTTTTTGTTCGGCTCCGATATCACGCAGTGCGTGGGCAAGGTGCATGAGGTGGTAATCGTTTACCCAGATGTAATCCGTAGCGCGGCTGTTGCGAGCGACTGTCCGGGCAAACTTACGGTTGACATCCAGGTAGCGGTACCAGTATTCGGGATCAAAAGTACAGCGCGTTTGAAGATCGTGGAACAGAGGCCATATTATTTCGTTCGAAAAGCCGTAATAGAAATTCCTTATTTCATCAGCGGTTAATGTCACCGGAACAAGACTGTAGCCTTCTTTCACCGAGGCGGATTCGAACACTTCTTTAAGGTCGTCTTCGATTTTTTCCGAGGTGCCGGGCCAGCCGATCCACAGGCCTCCCCGATTTCTTAAGATGGGCGCCAGCGCGGTAACCAAACCGCCGGATCCGGGATGGATGCGCCAACCTCCTTCCTCCCGTTTTAACGAGACCGGAAGCCTGTTGGATACGGCCACTATTCGCATGCCGGGTTCTTGCACGGTACCTCATTACCTCCTTGTCGGTTAACTCTTATCTTCAGGTTTTTTCAGGTGAACGGTTTGAGTGGGATACGCAAATTCGATTCCCTCCTCGGCGAAGCGGCGATAAATAGCCAGGTTTATGGATTGTTGCCTGTCCATGTAAACATTGTAGTCCGGAACCAATACGTAATAAACCACCTCGAATATCAATGCAAAATCGCCATATTTGAAAAAATGAGCGCGATCGAAACGCGTCTGATCCAGACTCTCGATTATCTCCTTGATCATGGTCGGTATGGCGGCAACTTTTTCGTAAGGTGTCTCGTAAGTAACTCCTATTTGAAACAAAACGCGGCGTTCGTACATACGCTTGAAGTTGCGAATCCTGCTTTTCAGCAGGTCATTGTTCGAAAAAATCAGTTGCTCGCCGCTGAGGCTGTGAACGCGAGTCGTTTTGATTCCTATGTGCTCGACGGTACCCATCAGGTCGTCGATAATGATGAAATCGCCGACAACGAAAGGTTTGTCCAAAGCGATTGATATCGATGCGAACAGGTCTCCCAAAATGTTTTGAACCGCCAGCGCTACGGCGACTCCGCCAATGCCCAACCCGGCGATAAACGCGGTTATGTCCACCCCAAGATTATCAAGAAGCAGGATTATAATTAACGACCATAGGGCTGCTTTGGAGAGGAAATTAATAACGCTGTAGGCCGAAGCGCTCCCCGGATCCTCCTCGGCCTTTTTCTTTGCACGTTGTGAAAACCAGTATGTGATTATCCCATTGCCCCAGAACCCGAACTGAAGGAACAACGCGATCAAAGCCATTACGCCCACTAACCGGTCGGTTTGCTTGGGCAATCTCAAATACAAACATCCTGCATAAAGAGCGAAGATTAAAAGAAATGAAGGCTTGGTCCGGCTTATGAAGGCTTGGGCAACAAAATCGTCGGTTTCTATCGATTCCCGTTTTGCCATGGAGGATATATAGCGCGTAATGACAAATCCAATAAGCCTCAGGCCGAAATAGACTCCGACTGCAACGCATGCCGCAATAAGCCAATCGCGATGACTTCCGTATTCCGTAATGTTCGGTAATTTCAATTTATTCCTCTACATAGACGCGCGGGCCCAATTTTTCAGAAACTCCAATAATTCCTCCGGCGGCTTCAGCCACAAATCCGCCTCGGTCTCGCGCCGTTCTTTTCTTACCAGTACGCCGATCCCTTTGCCTTTGATGGCCCGAAAGGCGTCTTCATCCGTTAAATCGTCTCCCAAATAAGCTGTAACCGCGCCCTCCGGCGCGGCCTCCGACAATATAGTGGAGACAGCGTCACCCTTGTTTCTTATTGGCGCCCGCAGTTCGATGCCACCGTCGAATTCATACAACATCAACCCCGCCTCGGTTGCTATATCCGACCATTCTTTCATGACCTTGCTGCGCAACCCGTCCGTTTGCGCTCGATCCAACCCTCGCCAGTGAAATGCGACGGAACCGGGCTTGCGCTCGCACCGATCCTGCAACTGTTCATCTTCAGCCCAGCTATCAACACGGGCCAACGCATTTATTATACTCTTATCCAACTTTACCGTTTCATATCTCCCATCCGGAAACAATCGCTCGATACCGTGCGAGCCCCATATCTCCGGACGACGCTTAAGACCCAAAAGAGGCAACAGGTCCTTTGTCCACCTGCCGCTGACGATGACGATGCGGCATTGTTCCGATTCCATGATTTCATTCAGTATCTCGCGAATTCCGGCATAAGGAACCGCCTTGTCGCGCTCGACGCGGAAAGGTGCGAGAGTACCGTCGTAATCCAGCAGTAATATTCGCTCCCCACAGCGCGCCAGGCGCTCCCAAAACTCGCCGGGTTCAAACCCTGAAATCAAAGCAATCACCGCATAGCTCTATACGTTCGTCTTCGCCTCTCAGGATGCTTATCATCAACGCCATGTATTCTTTGAGTTGTCTTGTGAGCAGAAAATTTTCTCTGACCAGATTTTTCGCCCACCGGCCCATTTCTTTGAGCTTGTCGCGTCGGTGCAACAGGTACCTTATGCGAAGTGCGGCTCCCTCGGGCGTTCGCACCAGGAATCCCGTATAATGATTTATAACCTGTAACCTTATGCCTCCCGTATCACCGCCGATGACGGGTTTGCTCTTCCACATCGCTTCCGAAACGGTAAGGCCGAATCCCTCCCTGATGGATTTCTGGAGCACTATATCCGCCGCGCGTTGAAGGGCGTTGATGGTGCGATGAGCGTCCGGAGGCAACACCAGGACATGAACGCCCGGATAACCTTCGGCGGCCTTGCGCACCTGCTCGAGCACCTCTTCCCCTTCGGGATCGTCCGATGCACCGCCGCCGGCAAGTACGAGTTGGAGTGGCGTAAGTTTACTCGCAAGCTTGTATGCTTCGATTACTCCTATAGGATCCTTAAAAATATCGTAGCGTGAAACTTGCAGAATCATGGGCTTGTTCGGATCCAACTCGAACTTGTCGAATACCGACCGCACTTCCTTCTTCGGAAGGTTCATGTTTTTTTCGCTTAAAGGATCGATACTCGGTGGGATGATATACTGCTGATGAGGCAGGCGCTGGGCGAACTCGGGCAGTGAAAAGATACTTGCGTCATATGGAGAAACCCGGTTTCTCAGGTATTTCCATACTGTGCGATACGGCCTGCTCACGTCTATATGACACCGCCAAATCCATTTGCCTTTGCGGTTCGGACAAAAGTTTAACATGGCCGCCGGTTGCGGATCGTGAATGAAAACGATGTCCGCTTCTTCCAATATGGGACGGAGTTCCTCGGCATTGCGAGCGTTGGTTTTTTCGTATTTGTCCAACAGTTCTTCGGACAGTTGCACCGGTTTGCCTTGCAGTGCGTTATGGAATCCCTTGGTGCATTGATAAAAGTCCTGCTCTCCTGTAATTATTTCCCAGTGCGCATCGATTCCAAGAGCTTGTTTTAATGGAATAAACTTTCTCAATATTTCCGCGACACCGCCGCCTTCTTTGGTGGAATTGACGTGCAAAACCCTTAGCCCCTGTAGCGGAACGGCCAACTGGCGCAAGTGATCGACAGCGGCTTGTCCGGCGACCGCCGCGTATTGATCGAGGATATTGTTGTCGCTCACTTGCCACCTCCGTTAAAGTGCCGGTCGAAAATTGACGTCAAAATATTTCGGATTTCTTCCAGAGATGAAAAGTACGGATCGATTGCTTTTAATTCCTCTTGTAGTTTTTCGTAGCCGTGATCGATTCCCAAAAGCCATGTGCAAAAATCGTCGCCGTGATCGAGGGTTCGACGCCGCGCGTCTATGAAATGATAAAAAATGCTCCCGGGGGACATTTGGGGCAATATTTTCGCGAGTTCTCTCGGGTCCTCGAGGCTTTTCCCGGTATCCAGCACTACTATCTGCGCGCGAAGGAAATGAAACTGCTGATCCGCCCTTGACCACGGCACCATCTCGCTCTCATCCAGACGCGCCTCGACGACATCCACCAACTTCTGCCGCAATTCTTCGATATCGCTAAAATCCGCCGGGTCTATCATACTGAGCCGTTCCGCAAGGGCCTTCTCGTGCAGGCCGTGTGCGGCCCACGAGGCGAAGTCGTTGTTATACTCCGGCTCGTCGAACTGCGGATGTAACAACCGGCCCCAGAAATGGTGGTAAATACTACCGGAATGAGCGTTCAGCAATCCCTCTCGGAACTCCCTCAGATTCTGAGCTCTGATGCCGGTAGCGATTGCCACCAGCGCACAATCCCTTACATTAAACGGATAACTTTTTTCCCCTTCTTCCTTTTGGGCTTGTTCCACCTTTTCCGAGTTCTCCTCTCGCGCCTGAATGTTCCAAAAACAAGGGATTTTAATGCCTTGTCTATTGGTTAAATATTTAATTTATCGGTAGAAATTTAATATATAAGTCGGCTTTGGTCAAGTTCGAGAGATGTTTAAATAAAGGTTAATCCGATAATCATTAATAGAAAAGATTGAATAATT
>CAZDAF010000040.1:0-16000 GCA_964503115.1 uncultured bacterium | reverse complement strand
CTCTCAGGCCAAGAGGTTGCATAAGCTTCTTTTGGAGTCATGAGAATACCATACAGTATGACAGCAAAGAAGGCAAGTGTCCGTCCACCATAAGGCATCCCGCTGAATACCCCCCTGATTCAGACAAGAAACCCGTATTGTGTCCCCAGATAACGCCCAGATAAAAGATAAAAGAGGCTTATCCCGTAGGGGCCTGACCCCCAAAACCCCATTTTATATCGCAGGCCCTCGAACCCTTCTTTTCTCGAAAAGAAAATCAAATCGTGCTAAAATAGTTTTTTTGGAGGAATGGAATATCAACGATGAGCATTGCGGCTTTTTTTGATGTGGACGGTACCGTTTTGGCCAAGAGTTCCGGGCCGCTTTATTTGAAACACCTTGTTCAGGAAGGTCGTATCAGCAGGGCGGATCTTATGCGCGGCATGTGGTGGTACCTGCTGTACCGGCTGGGAAGGCTGAACTGGGAGAAGATCAGTTTCAAGATGACCGCTCGCTTCGAGGGCGACAGCGAGGAGGATATGATCCGCGACTGCGACAAGTGGTACGCCGACAAGGTGAGGCGCCACGTTCGCCCGGAGATGGTCGATGCAATGACTGAACATAGAAAGCAGGGGCACAAGATATTGCTGCTGACAGCGGTCACTATTTACCTTGCGAGGCCTTTGGGACAGGATCTCGGCGTTGACGACTACATTTGCAACCGTCTCGAAGTTAAAGATGGGAAATTCACCGGCCGACTTGTCGAGCCGACTTGCTATGGGGATGGGAAAGTATTATTGGCAAAAAAGTTTACGGAGGAAAACGATATAAGCCTTTCCGAAAGTTATTTCTATACCGACAGCGTAACCGACCTGCCGGTGCTCGAGCAAATAGGCAACCCGGTGGTGGTGAATCCCGACCCCATATTGCGCCGGGAAGCCAGGCGCCGTAGTTGGCCGGTATACGATTATGCGGATCCGGTGAGCCGGGAATAACCCGGCAAGAATAAAGGACAAAAGAAGGAGCGTATGATGAAAATCGATGAAGAAGCTTTTATTCACCCGTCGGCGGTAATCCACGGAAACGTCGAAATAGCTTCAGGCGCTTCGGTATGGCCCGGAGTGGTCATAAGAGGCGATTACAACTCGATTACCGTGGGACGGTACACGAATATACAGGACAACGTCGTAATACATTGCTCGCCGTTCAAAGACGCAAAACTTGGTGAATGGGTGACGGTGGGTCATGGGGCGGTAGTTCACGGCGCGCAGGTGGGAGATTACGTGCTGGTCGGCCTCCGGTCAGTGCTGCTCGATGGAGTAGCGGTAGGCGCAGGCAGCATGATTGCGGCAGGGACCATAGTGCCGGAGAACACCCAAATACCGCCCGGTTCTTTCGTAAGCGGGTCGCCTGCAACGATAAAACAAGCCAAACCCGGCACGAAAGATAAGAATCATTCGTATGCCTTAAGTTATCACCTGCTGTCCCGGCATTATGCGCGGGGCGAGGACGTATTTACACTTGACCAGGTCGCAAAAGAAATGCAGGATTGGACGAAAGGTTCCGGTGGTGGCTGAAATAGTGATAGCCGGCCTCGGTCCCGGTCCGGTCGATCTTCTCACCGTCGAAGCCCGCAAGGTGCTCGACGAGGCGCAGCGGGTCTTCTTCCGGTACGGTACACACCCCGTCGCGAAGATGCTGATATTGGCCGGCAAAGACGTTGTCAGTTTCGAGCGGCTGTACGCCGATCCGGCTTTTACATACGGCGATGTGTATAAGCTGATCGTCAAAGCGGTAATAAAAGAGGCGAAGCTCGAGGGCCGCGCGGTGTTGGCACTGCCGGGAAACCCTTATGTCTTCGAGAAAACGCCCAGGTGGATTGAAGAGGCGGCGTCCGATGAAGGTGACATCGAAGTAAAAATAGTCGCCGGGATGAGTTTTCTCGAATTGCTTTATCCGCTTTTGGGAGTAGACCCCGAGGAGGGGTTGGTGATATTGAACGCCGCGAGGGTTATCGAGGAGCCGGATCGGTGCATTCCTTCTGGTGGTTTGCATTGCATTATAGGTCAGCTCGGGCTGCCGGTGGGGCCGAAGCCGACGGGCGAACAGATCAACCTCGAGCCGTTGGTCGAAGCGTTATTGCATACATACCCACATGATCATTGCGCCGTTCTGGTCAGATGCCGGGGTTATCCCGATTACGTCACCGATAAGCTCGATACGACCGTTGGGAGCCTTACGGACAATTCCAGGAATGTCAACAATCTTACGACTTTATACTTGCCTCCGTTTCCGGTTGATGCGCAACGAGTCGAGTGATACCTTTTAATCATGGCTGAGATTGTGCTCATGCACCCTCGAGTGGGGGACATGGACGAATTTCGCTCGAACCCCGCTCTGCCTCTTTCTCTTCTTCACGCGGCGAGTTTGACCTCGAACGAATTTGAAATCGCCGTGGTGGACATGCGCCTTGGGCCGAAGTGGCGCGAAAAACTGCGTAAAGCCATCGGGCCGGAAACACTTATGGTGGGCGTCACGTCTTACACGGGCCCGATGATCCTGTGGAACCTCGAAATGGCCGCCGAAGCTCGCAAACTTACCGATGCGCCTATCGTTTGGGGCGGCGTGCATCCCACCCTCGAGCCGAAAAACACGCTGAAAGACCCGCACTGCGACATCGTGGTGATGGGCGAAGGAGAAAAGACGCTCGTCGAATTGGCTCGCGTGCTCAAGGATCACAAACCTCTTGAAGAGGTCGCCGGTATAGCCTTCATGCACGATGGTGAAATAATCGAGACGCCGCAGAGAGAATTGCTCGATATCGAGGAGATGCCCGAAATACCCTACGAACTGGTGGATGTGTCGCAGTACATGCCGACATATCAAGGCCGCAAAAGCCTGTATTTCCAGAGCTCGCGCGGTTGTCCTCATGCATGCACTTACTGCTACAACCCACGCTTCAACCGCAGGCGCTGGCGCGCGCAAAGCGCCGAGCTGACGCTCGAACGGTTCAGGCACGTCGTCGAGAAATACGGCGCGGAAGATATATACCTCGTTGACGACAATATATTCGTAGATTTAGAACGCGACAGGAAAATAGTTGAAGGCATTCGCGAGCTGGGCATAACCTGGCAGATTCAGGGTGTGGACGTTGTTGCGATTATGCGCATGGAAGATAAGTTCCTCGAAGCGCTTCGGGAAAGCGGACTGCAAAGATTATCAATCGGAGTCGAGTCCGGCAGCCCTCGCATCAGAAAGCTTATGGGCAAGGCCGGTACCGTCGAGAACATAAAGAACACCTTCCGGCGCCTGGCGTATTACGATATAATAGTATACGCCAGTTTGCTCGGAGGGTTGCCTACCGAGACGCGTGAAGACCTCAAGCAGACGGTTGACCTGGTTCTCGAACTGCTTCGAATTCATCCCCATGCATGCTCATCGCCGATATATATCTACACGCCGTATCCCGGTACGGAGATGTATGAACTGTCGTGCAAACAAGGTTTCGAGCCGCCCGGCACGCTGAGAGAATGGGGCGAGGTCGGGCATTGGGATGTTTTGAATCTCAAGGGTGGTGGCGATGCTGAAAAGCGCCTGCGTGAAGGATTGTATTTCGTATCGAACTTCCTGGATCGCAAGGCGCACACCTACGACGCGCCTCTCCCCGTGCGGGTTCTATCGGATATATACCGCCCAATCGCACGATGGCGCGTGAAAAACTTCCGATTCGAGTTCCTCATCGAAAAAGGGCTGGCCGACTGGGCTCAACACCGCCTCTCCCGTCAAACGCAAGGGATGTAAATTCAACCATGAAACGAGTTTTCCTTACCGCCTCTTTTATCCCGAAAAATACAGGCTCCCATCCGACCCGACAGGAGTGTCGGGCCTACCGCACCGGCCGGTAGGCGGGACACTCTTGTCCCGCGTCTTGGTCAACTGCAAAATCCGGTTTTATTGCAAGTTTCTAATTTTGCTTTGAAACATACACTTCCTCTTGAATGCGCTGCAAATATCCTTATTCTATTTGGAAGTGCAAAAATTTTTTATTCCTGCTAAATAAGTATTGTAACACTACTATAAAAGCTTAGGAAAGGATTTAAAATGTGGGAGATTTTACAAGAGGTTTTTCATAGGTCTCTGCTTGGCATCGAGGTGTGGCAATATTTGGCGTCGCTTGGCGCGATATTCGCCGGCTTCGTGCTCAAGAAAATATCCGTGGCGGTAACAAAACGACTGTCAAAAGCTACGGAAGGGGGACGATTTCGCCTGGACGACATTCTGTTCGAGGCCCTTGCCGGTCCGGTGGGATGGGCGTTTCTTGCCGGCGGTATCTATATAGCGTTGAGCGCGCTGCCGATTCCCGAAGAGCCTCTGAATATCCAGCGTTTTGTGGATGCACTGGCCAAAGGCGTCGGGCTGGTACTGCTGGCGTGGTTCCTGGTGAGGTTTATAGACGGCTTGGCGGATGAATGGGCCAAGGGGGCCGCCGAAACGGAAACCAAAATCGACGACCAGGTAGTGCCCCTGATTCGCAAGAGCGTAAAGGTCTTCGTCATAGTCATAACGGTGGTCATGGTGCTGCAGGCTCTCGGCTACAGCGTTTCCGGACTCATCGCCGGAGTCGGGCTGGGCGGCGCGGCATTCGCCCTGGCGTCGAAAGACACCGTCGCAAACCTCTTCGGCTCCATCGTCGTCTTTGTTGATCAGCCTTTCCACATAGGCGACTGGATTGAGATCGGCGATATCGAGGGCACCGTCGAGGATGTCGGCTTGCGCACTACGAAAATCCGCACCTTCGCAAACTCTCTTATCACCTTGCCAAACGCCACTTTCACAACAAACTCCGTAAATAACTGGTCATGGATGAAAAAAAGGCGCATTAAAACCACTATAGGGCTGACTTACGATACGCCACCGGAAAAAATGGCTCAGGCGGTCGAAGCCGTTCGCAAGGTGCTCCGGGAGGATAATCGAATTCACCAGGACTTTTTTTTGGTCAACTTTACGGATCTATCCGCCTACAGCCTCGATATTTTCATCTATACGTTCACCGTAACCATCGCGTGGGCCGAACACCTGCAGGTACGCCAAGAAGTCCTCCTGAAGATCATAAAGGCCATAAACGATTTGGGTCTGGAATTCGCCTTCCCGACGCAAACCATACACATGCCGCCCATCAACGGAGCGCCTGAGCACATGAAAAGGGAATTGCCGGCGTAACGGCTACTTAGCTATTCCGGCACACTTGCCTTGGCGAGAACTTCGAGCCTCACGGCGCGGACTTTGCGGTAAACCTCGAGAGGCGATTGGTGCACGCCGTCCACTGTGAGCAGGTCGCGCTCGATGGAAATGCCGAAAAGCCGCTCGTTGGCTTCGAGGTAAGGCTCGATAAGTTCCCAGTCCTCGTTTGTCATTTGTGCGAATTCACCGCCGTTTAGCTGCTCGGGTACTATTTTGTGATGCGGATCGCGGAGAAAAATAGCGCCGCCGCTGGCCAGCGAAAACAAATTCGAGCCGGGGTAAGGCGTTTCCTGATCCCGCACCATACCCTCGTCATCGAATTCGACGCCGTTGAGAATGACAAACCCGCCGCCCTTGTGAGGATCTCCCGCCATGAACGACTCGGCGAGGTAATCCAGGCAGGTGCCGTTGATGACGACTCGAGGTCTGCCGACGGCGTTGATGAGCGGCCTGCCCGCCGCATTGCCCAGAATGTAAGTCTCTCCGCCCTTCGCGCCGTAAAGAAAAGTCTGCCCGACATCCCCATGCACCACCAGTCGGCCCCGCTTCATGATCTGGCCCATTTGATCCTGACCGTTGTTGTGAACGTATATTTCCAGACCATCTATGGCGGAAGCCACGTAGTCTCCGGAACTGCCGTAAACGTCGATTCGTACTCCATCGGTATCCGGGCCTAGGCCGCATCCGGCGAAGCGTTGTCCTTTCAGGCCGTAAGCAATAAACCGCTTCCAGCCCATTTGGTAAGCTTTAACGACCAGTTTTGCGTCGGATTCTTCCCCTTCGGCGGGGAAATCCATCGCCGAAACCACCAGTACCTCTTCTTTGCCCTGCGGCGCTCTCAATTTATCACGTGTGTCCCAATCTATCCTGCAGAACCTGCCGCCGGTATTTTCCGCAATGTCGGGAACGGCGTCGAGGATACGGTTGATACTATCGCGAACTATTTGAATCACTACGCTTCGCTTCATCTTGCCGCAATCGTAACGGCGGTCGTTGAACAGGGTAAGCAAATCGACGGCCCATTCGATACCATCGTCGTCGCGCGCCGCAATACGCTCGGCTTCGCGCGTCAGCCACCTGAGGTTGCTAAAATCCCACGAGGCGACATTCGCGGAAATTTCGGAGAAGAATTCCCGCGCATCGGCGGTTTTAGATGCCTGATCCGGCTCCGGGACTCCCGCCGGCGTTTTCGGCTCGATGCTCGAATCGACATTCCACGATCCCGGGGCGGTGGTGATAGCGCGGCCGAACTTGTCGGCGCATGTGAGACTTGTGTTTCCGTTGTTGCGGTCAACGGTGAAAATAAAAGCGCCGCCGTCGGTATGGCTGCCTCCACGGGCGTTCCAATACCGGTCGGCCACGGGCCGGAAGCGCGGGTCTTCCTCCGACAGGCCGTGCAGCGTGGCGTCGATGGCCTGCTTCTCGCTGGCCACCAAACCTATGGTCACGTCGCCCTCCTGAAGAGCAAACACCTGCGGCCTCAACATCGACGTGTCGGTGATGCCCAGAAGCTTGAACCGGTCGTTGTCGGGATCGGAATGGGCGATGATGAAAAACCACGGGCCGTCGGGCGAACCGTGCATGTGCAGAGCCTGGATCGCTCCGTAAATACGCTTCTTTTCGTCCGGCAGTTGGTCGAAATCCAATTCGGTGGTCGGCGCCATGGCTTCGATAACGTATTCAAGCGGGTAGCCGTAAACCCTATGCCAGAGGTCGAAAAGCAGAACGGACACCTCGGTATCGGTGAGAAACTGGGGCGCGATATTATGTTGCCCGAGGTATTCGGAGACGCCGTGGAAATTGGCGAAATCGCCGTTGTGGACCAGGGCCTCGTTCAGCCCGATGAACGGATGTGCGCCGGCCGGGTGCCATACGCGACCCTTGGTCGGGTAACGCTGGTGCGCGATCCAAACCTGAGCCTCGATATCCTCGAGGCCGTAATACTTAACCACCTGCTCGGCGTACCCGACTATTTTGAAAACCATCAGGTTGCGCGCGTGAGACAGCACGAACGCGCGTTGCTCTCCAAGCGAGGCGTAATAGCGCTGATTGAGTCGAGCGCTGTTTTGGTATATAAACTCATCCTCGACCTCGCGATGAGAGGCATCCGTCATGCCGTTCTCTTCCGCGAATCGAGCCAGAACGTCTTCTTTGACCCGCACGAAGTAGCGGATTATGTCCGGCGGCTTTACTTCGAGGTCAAGCTCGCGGTAGTCGGCGGTGGGTTCAAGTTTGGTTCGGTGTTCGATTTGGAGGTATGGGCTGACCGATGTTTCCTCGACCTCCCTTTGGGCATCGGGATCCAACAGCGCGACCTGGAGCAGGTAATCGTTTCGCAATGTGCTTGCGTCCACTCCCAGCTGCTTCGGGTTGAAACAAGCCGCTGCAACACCGCCGCCCTTGCCGTTACCCCTGTTGTGCATTTGTATGGACGGTTCGAAGATATGTCTGCCGCAAACAGGTATACTCGCTGCGAAACCTACAACTCCGCAGCCGCCTTCTTCTTCAGATTTCACCCGGCGGTCTGCAAGCGCTTTCGAGATCAAGGGCTTTCTCGATTGCACCATGTGTTTCATAAATCGCGACATCGTTAATTTCCTCTATTTACTTCGATCTTTTTCTAATTTATTAAGCGGATGCTCCGGCATATTCTCTATGTGTCAAAAGGTCCGTGCGACCCACCAGCTCGCTTATGGACTTCATCCCGAACCTCCACAATATCCACTGGAGTTGGATGGTCCAGGAATAGAAGAGGTTGATAATTCTCTGCGCGCCCCAGTCCACATCGTACATATTTGCCAACTCGGCATCCGTAGTGGCGATACCTCTCGGGCAGCCTCGGCCGCTTTCGCAGTTGCCGCAACGGATGCATTCGAGCGCCACCATCTCGGAAGTGCCGATCACCACGCCGTCCGCGCCGAGGGCTATTGCCTTGGCCACGTCCCAGGCGGTGCGCAAACCGCCGGAAGCGATAAACGTGATGCGGTCGCGAATACCTTCCTCGACAAGGCATTGGTGCACCTTCGGGATGGCGTACTCGATGGGCATGGCGATGTTCTTCTTGGCAATATCAGGCGCCGCGCCGGTGCCGCCGTAGCTGCCGTCGAGATGTATGATGTGCGCGCCCGCAAAATAACTGCCGACGGCCACCATATCGACATCGCTGGGAGTCGATACTTTCACGGCCATCAGCGCCTTCGGGTTAATAAGTTTTATCCAATCGAGATGCTTCTTATGATCCTCGACCGAATATACCGAGTGAAACGGAAACGGCGAGAACAGGGAACTGCCCTCGATAGCCTCGCGCATCCTGGCCACTGCGGGAGTGACCTTGTCGCCTAACAGATGGCCGCCAAGACCGGGCTTGGCGCCCTGGGCGTACTTGAACTCGACTATTCGAACCCGCTGAATGGTTTCCTCGCTCACACCGAACAACCCGGTGGCCACCTGTGTGATGACGTTATCGTCGTACTCGGTCAATTCGTCCGGGTAGCCGCCTTCGCCGGTGCAGGTGAAGGAGTTGAAAGCCTTGTAAGCGCGGGCTCGGGAAAGCATGGTTACCAGGCCGATGGATCCGAAACTCATACCGCCGCCGTAAGCGGGGAATCCTATAGTTATTTCCGGCCGCTCGTCGCCCCGGCGGTTAAGAGGAACGCTCAAGTCTACGTCTTGGGGCTTGAGGGACGGATCGGGCGGTTCGGCGGGGAACGAGAAGTCTATCATGTCGAATCCGCCGCCCGACGCGCCCACTCGGTATTCGAGATCCTGATCCGGTGGGCGTCCCGTTTCGGCCTGAACCCATGTAGCAACCAACAGATCGGCGGTCCATCTCGGGTCGCCGAAGGTTTTCCATAGCGGATCGGGGCCGACCAGCAATGCGTCTTCCGGGCAATGATCGACGCAGTAGGAGTCGGCAGCACGGCATCTTTCCGGCCCGGCGCACTTGTATGAACGCGGTGACAGCATGCGGCCTCCGGCCTTTTTGTGAACCCCGTAAGCGCAGACCTCCTCGCACTTGCCGCAAGCGATGCATGCGGAGGTACGTACGACATTGTATTTCCCCAATGCATTTCTGAATCGCGATGGGCAGTGCGCAACAAGGTTTTCTGAAATCGGTTTGTTTTCCATTGAAGTTTCTTGCGTCGCCGATTCGGCCGCCGGTTTAACGTCGGGGTTCGAGAAACTGTCCCCGGCGGCGTTGCTCGATGCCGCCTCGGCTCCGACGCGCTCGCCGAATATAGGGGCGAAGCTTTCGCGCTCAAGATCGTCGAAAAACATGGCCCGGCCCACTTCTCCGCGCAGTCGCCGAACCTCCCGCAGACCCATTGCGCCGAGGACTTCAATCAGTTGCGAATGCCACGATCCCATAAGGTTGACGATGCGCTGAGCGGCCCATTCGACCGGCGCCTTGTCCAGTTGGACGGGGCACCGGATGCCGTTTTCGCAATTTGCGCAAAGCCGGCACTCGAGCGCGCATAAAAGAGCGGTGTCGACGCCGACTCCGTCCGCGCCGCAAATGATGATTTTCGCCATGTGCTCGGCCAACGCTATACCACCGGAAATCAATACCGTGACCTGCTCGCGAATCGAGTCTTCGACAAGCTTGAGGTGCACCTCGCGCATCAATTCCGTCATGAAAACATCTTTCCTGTCCCCGAACCCATATCCATTATCGTCGGCCGCCAGATGCAATATTTCAGCGCCCTCGGCGGCCAGTTTCGATGCGCGTGCGACGGCATGCTCATCGAGGGGCAGACGTATGGAAACAATAGCGTGAGGAACCGCCGACTTGACACGGCTTACGCCCTCCATAACGTCGTCGGAGTAAGGCAGCTCCACGATGTTTGTTCCCGAAGGCAAGACCGTATCGTCACGCTCCGAGTCCGACTTGACGATCAGTTGATTTTGATGGTCGGCCAATAGGTTATGGGCTTCTTCTACTGTTGCCACTGCTAACGTTCCGAGCATTTCGGCGGCTTTTGCGATAGCCTGACGAATGGGGGCTCCACCGATTCCTCGAGACGAGATGTCGAGAATCATCGGGAGAGGCAATTCCAGCAATGCCGGCATCTCGGTTATAAGCTTGCCGGAGTCGTCGAATTCCAGCCGCTCGGGTCGCCTGCCCAGCTCGATCATGGTGCTGATGTATTCCCGACCGTGAATACCGTCCCGCGTGGGACGAACGATCTCAGACATGTCAGTCCACATGCGATCGAAGCCCGGCCCGGTAAACGGCCCGTTATAGCCCGCGCCCGAAACCGGAATTTTCCCCGTCTCGGCCTGCCGCCATATCCTCGTGATGATCTCCGGCGTCCAGTAATCATCGCCCATCGCGTCGTACTGCGGATTTATCGCTCTGGACAAAATGTTTTTCTTGCATTCCTGTACACACCGCATGCAGTTGAGGCACATTGCATCGCCGGTTTCAATAATCCGGACGGGATCGAAATCCCGTTTGAGGAAAATATCGTAGACGCAAGAATCGCGTTTGACGCACTCGAGACAACCGAGGCAACCCTCGATTTCTATCGAGCAAAACTTCGAGACAGGCCCGAATCTCGGCGGTATTTGTTTTATTTTTACGTGATATTTCTTCGGCATCGTCCTACCTGATTCTTTTATTTAACCTCCGGCCTTGGCAGCAACCCCGCTTCTTTTACTATGTCCGGGATCATTTCCTCGGCCTCGATAGCTTGCAGATGCACACCCCGGACGCCGGGTATTTCCTTCATGCCATTGATAAGTTCGACGGTAACGCGAACGGCCTCGGCACGATTGTCGGAAGCGGATTCCATCCGGCGGATGATTTCGTCGGGAACTTCAACTCCAGGGACGTTTTTGTTCATGTACTTGAGCATCCCCGCCGACCGTGGAACGATGATGCCCGCGAGTATCGCCACCTTGTCCGTAAGTCCCATATCGCGCGCCTTCTCGACGGCATCGGCAAATCGCGGCACGTCGTAAACCGCCTGAGTTTGGATGAAATCCGCGCCCGCATCGATTTTTTTCCGAAGACGCAGCACGCGGTAGAATTCCGGCGGAGCAAAAGGCGTCCAGGCGGCGCCGATGAAAAACGGCGCAGGCGGGTCTATCGAGTCGCCGCCCTCCTGAACCGCCTCATCGCGCAATCCCTTCAATACGGAAAGTAACTGAACGGAATCCACGTCGAAAACCTTTTTAGCTCCGGGATGGCCTTTGAGTTTACCTCCCGCGCTCGCTTTCTGGTGATCGCCGGAGATGCACAGGCAGTTGCGTATTCCCAAACCCCACGCTCCCAACAGATCAGCCTGGATGGCGATGCGGTTACGATCCCTGCACGTCATTTGCATGACCGGCTCAAGCCCTTTATCAAGCAGGATTTTAGCTCCGGCGATGCTGGACATTCTGACTACGGCGGTCTGGTTGTCCGTGACATTGTATGCATCAGCCATCCCACGCAACAACTCGGCCTTTTCGCGTATCACTTCGGGATCCGGCCCGCGCGGTGGGCCCACTTCCACAGTGACGGCGAATCGCCCGTCCGCCAGAACACGTTCGAGCCTGCTTCCAGCAAGTAAACTCATGGTTGCAAGTCCTCCCTGATCATTCTTTTCGGGCCGCCATGATCCGAATTCGACCAATCCTTGGCTTTACGAATTTTCGCTAATTTTTCGAGTTCGCCGCGTTCTTCAGCCCGCTTGATGATGAGGTACCAAACGCAATCGGTATTTTCGTCGACCTCGCACTTGCCATCTTTGCGTGTGCCTCCGCATGGGCCGTTCAGCAGGCCTTTTGCGCATCGCGCCACCGGGCACAGGCCGAAAGTTTCTCCAAGTATGCAATCACCGCATGCCGCACAACGGGCCGTCCATAGCCCCGGAGCTTCCCGAATGGCCAGGCTGGTGGTGTTCACCCCGGGATAGACGGGAATTTCCGGGAAGCGTTCGGCAATCGCCTGTACGCCGATGCCGCAGGCGATGCTTAGAACTGCATCAACCTCGCCGATGGTATCTGCCAATTCCTCGACGAACTCCCATTCGCACTGCCGCTCGAGGGTTTTGGTGTGTATTTCGATGGGGTTATCCTCGACTTGCATGGCCATACGGAGTAGAGGGGCAAGGGTCTCGACCTCGCGCTGACCTCCCGCTGCGCATTCGGCCACGCAAGTGGCGCAACCGACCAGCAGCACTTTTTTATGCCCGCGAAGCTTGTCGACCATCTCGGGGATGGGTTTCCATTCCGCTATGATCATTATCGGTTTTCTCCTTTCATGGGGTTCGGCCCCAGCGGCTTGATCTGTCCGGCCCGTTTTTCGGCGATATCCGTCAACTGCGTTTCGCTCAAGCCTTCACCTTTGGTCATTCCCAGTCTCTCGGCGCCCATTTTAATTTCTTCCAGAAGGTTGCGAGCGTAGCCGATACGCTTTTCAGCGCGGATATTTCCGACCAGGAATTGGCATTTTTTATCGGGACAGGCCACTACTTCGACGCCGTCGGCGCCTTCGGCCAAAATCTTCAGTACATAGGACGCCTCGACCTTGCTGCTGCACGGTATCATCACAAAGCGGGCGACAAAACCGGCGCCCGAAACGGAAGACGGCGGGGCGAATTCATCCGCAACACATTGCCGACAATAAAGCACAACGATGTCGAGGTCGAATTTTGAATCGCGGCTCATTTATTTTCCTCTCTCCATGTAAGTTTCATGTCTTGAATAGACCGGGTGAAAGGCATGCCATGTGGCAACACCCCCGGAGAATACGAAACGATCCGACGATTTTCAACCGGCGCTGATGATGTGCATTGAAGATCGCGCGACTCTCTTACCGGAGCCGTAAATTTTGTAGAAATTTAACGGGCTTGGATTGCGTAGTCGCGATCCGGCCGCTCGAATTCTCGCAGAAATCCGGCCTTTTTGCGTGGTATCGCCGAACCGCACTCCAGTATATCACAAGTAATCAGGATATGAAAGATGCGCGGACGGGGAATGTACGGGCAACCGGCAGGCTATACGGCCTTTCCGAATCGCCCGTACGGGGTATTGCTGAAAATCAGAGAATTGGCAGATATTTCTCCAGCTCGAATTGACTCACGTGAGTGCTGTACCTGTCCCACTCGATCTTTTTGTTTTCGATAAACTTGTCGAAAATATGATCGCCGAGCGCTTCCCGAACAAGATCGCTCTTTTCGGTCTCCGCAATGGCCTCATTCAGATTTCCCGGTAATGATATGATTCCACTTTTTTCGCGGGCTTTGAGCGACATTTCGAAAATATCCTCCTCGATGGGCTCGGGAATCTCGTATCCTTCCTCGACACCTTTGAGTCCTGCCGCCAGCATGACCGCAAAGGCCAGGTAAGGATTGCATGCCGGATCGGGGCATCGGAACTCGACCCGCGTAGCCTTGGCTTTTCCGGGTTTGTACATCGGGACGCGTATCAGCGCCGAGCGGTTCCTGCGCGCCCACGATATGTAAACCGGAGCCTCGTAGCCCGGGACCAGCCTTTTATACGAGTTCACCCACTGAGCTATCACCAGGCATATTTCGCGGCTGTGTTCCAGCAACCCGGCGATATAGGATTTTCCCGTTTTGGAAAGATGGTACTTGTCTTCCGGGTCGAAGAAGGCGTTTTCATCTCCTTTGAACAGCGACTGGTGAGTGTGCATGCCGCTGCCGTTCTGGCCGAAAATGGGCTTGGGCATAAATGTGGCGTAAACGCCGTGTTTCATGGCTATTTCCTTGACGGTAAGGCGGTAGGTCATAACCGCGTCAGCCATCGCGAGGCCATCCATGTACCGCAAATCTATTTCGTGCTGGCTGGGCGCCACTTCGTGGTGGCTGTATTCCACGTTAACGCCCATGCTTTCGAGAGCGAAGATGGTGTCACGCCGTAAATCGCTGGCTGTGTCGAGAGGAGTGAGGTCAAAATATCCACCGGCGTCCAGTGTTTCCGGCATTCCCTTGCTGCTTTTGAAATAGAAATACTCAAGTTCCGGCCCTAAATAGAACGTATAGCCGAGAGCTGAAGCTTTTTTCAGGTTGCGTTTCATCACCCATCGCGGATCGCCGTCATAAGGCAAGCCTTCAGGCGTGAGAACGTCACAAAACATCCTCGCCACCGGGGATTCCTGCGGGCGCCAGGGTATTAAGGTGAATGTCGAGGGGTCGGGTTTCGCGATTATATCGCTTTCCTCGATCCTGGCGAATCCCTCGATGGACGACCCGTCGAATCCCATTCCTTCGTCGAGGGCTACCTCCAGCTCTTCAACGGTAATCGCGAAGCTCTTCAAAAACCCCAACACATCCGTAAACCACAGGCGAATAAACTTCACATTTTTGTCTTTGACGGTTTTTAGAACAAATTCTCGATCTTTCTCGGGCATATCTTACCTCCTTTAGTGGATGTCCCCAAACGAAAAACATTCGATGTTTTCTTTGGGGGCTTTAATTTGTTCTCATTATTTATGTTATAGCAAAGCTTGTGCCAAGCTGTTTTACAAGCCGAAACATCCGTAAAATCACAAGTTTATGTCTCACCTCCGTGTTTCCAACCACGAAACATAACCTACCGGAATGTAGGATTTAGATATAATATCTTACAGAATTGTAGCTTATATTTCTAGTTACTAAGATATTAAGCTCCTCCTTTTTACCGTTTTGTTGGAATAATCCCAACGACCTATCTTGTGGTACGAAAACTTTTTGGATCAATTCCGTGTTTTTTAACCCGAAGGCCCATGAGTCTTTCGCTGATCCCAAGTATCCTGGCGGCTTTGGCCTTATTGCCCCCGGATGACTTTAAAGCGTCGAGGATCAGGTTCCGCTCGACGTTGTCCAGCGCGGCTTGCAGGGTCGTGTCGCTCGAAATTCCGGTGACGTCGGCGGTTTGAAGAGTGGGCGGAAGGTGATGCGCATGGATAACGTCGTCGTTGGTCAATATCACCGCGCGCTCGATGCAGTTTTCCAACTCACGGACATTGCCCGGCCAATGATAACTCATGAGCATATCAATGGCCGCCGTGGTGATGCGGCGTACGTCTTTATGATTGGCCTTGCTGTATTTCTCGACGAAAAAATCGGCCAGCATTAGAATATCCGTTTTGCGCTCCCGCAACGGCGGGACCTGGACGGGGAAAACGTTCAAGCGATAGTACAGATCCTGCCTGAACTTTTCGAGGTCGATGAGTTTTTCGAGGTCGCAGTTCGTGGCCGCTATGAATCTAACGTTCGTTTTGATGGTTTCAGTTCCCCCGACGCGTTCGAATTCTTTTTCCTGCAAAACTCTGAGTAGCTTTATCTGTATTGCCGGAGATAAATCCCCGATTTCGTCGAGAAAGATAGTGCCGCCGGAGGCTATTTCGAAGCGGCCTTTTCGTCGAGCGAGCGCACCGGTGAAAGCGCCTTTTTCGTGGCCGAAAAGCTCGCTTTCGATCACCGTTTCCGGCAGCGCGGCGCAACTGACTTTAACGAACGGCTTGCCGGCCCTGAAGCTGTTGTAGTGTATGGCGTGGGCGACGAGCTCTTTCCCGACTCCGCTTTCTCCACGGATAAGAACCGTGGCTTCACTCCTCGACACCTGACCGATCAGGTCGTAGAGGGCCCGCATGAGCTTCGAGTTGCCGATAATGTTTGAAGGGCGAAATCGGTCTTTAAGTGCTTCCTGCAACCTGACGTTTTCCTCCAGAAGCCGCCGGCGTTCTTCTTGAGCCGATTGCCGCAATCGTACCGCCTGGGAAATCATCGAGGCTATGATCGAAAGAAGCCGCACGTCTTCTTTAAATGATACCGCTTCGGCAAACAAC